>JAZNMO010000125.1:0-3681 GCA_045579665.1 Lachnospiraceae bacterium | reverse complement strand
TGACAGCTGTCCATTATCCATGGAGGAGCTTTATCCGTCAGAGGATGTGGTAAAGAGACATAATGCTCTTCTGATGGGCTGTGAGAGTCTTAGCGACTATACAGGGGAAGGCTATGAACAGCAGCTGTGTAAGGAGAAGCCTGAGAGAGTGCTGTACTATCACGGTAAGAAGGCAGAGGCTATCTACAGAAACCTTGAGGCTGTGTACCATGACCTTAGTGTCTTTGTACCGGAGGCAGAGAAGGAGATTTCCTATGGTGAAGAGGGCAGTGATTACCTTGTAAGGGAATACTGCTATGATTTCAGGGGAAATCTGCTGAATGAAAGCGATACGTTAGGAAATTGCAGAAGCTACCGATATGACAGTGCCGGCAGGCTGACAGGCACAAGAGACGCGTGTGGTAATGAGACGGTATTTACCTATGACAGCCTCGGAAGACTTATGGCAAAGCAGAACGGAGAAGGTGAGACAGAGTACCGCCTTGCTTATGATGCCATTGGAAGAATCACCGCAAGAACAGATGGTGAGGGCAGCACCACAGCCTACACCTATCATCCGACAGGAAGAGTGGAGACTGTCACGGGACCTGACGGGGCAGTGGATTCCCATACAGAGTACGACATCTGGGGAAGACCTGAGAGCACCACGGACGGAATGGGTAATGTAACCTGCTATGAGAAGGATGTATGGGGGCGTGTCACCAAGGTTACCATGCCTGACGGCGGTATCGAGAGGTACAGCTATGACTATGCGGGAAATGTCGTAAGTGCAGTCGATGCCCTTGGCAGGGAGACAGTCTTTAGCTACCGTGGGGACAGCCGTGTGGAAAGCATCCGCAAGGCAGACGGAGCGGTGAAGTATTTTGGCTATGACGGCGAGGGCAGATGCAGCTACAGACTGGATGAGAACCGTAACCTCATCCGTACCCGCTACAACATGGACGCCAACCCCGTGGACATGGCAGGAAGTAAGGGAGCCGACCTACAGGCAGTATTACAGGGCGATATGCCAAGTACTGAGCCTGAGATAAGAAGCATCTACACCTATGATGAACAGGGCTTTTTAACCGGTGCATCAGAGGGAGGAACGCTTTACCGCTACACCAGAGATGCAGAGGGAAGAGTACTGACAAAGAGCGCATGGGGACAGACACTGTATGAGAACAGCTATGATGCAGCCGGAAGACTGTCGAAGCTCGTTACAGGAGCGGGAACAAGCACCTACAGCTACGATAAGGCAGGAAGACCTGCCAGGGTAACTGCCGATAACGGTATCAGTGCCAAGTACCTTTATAACAGGAATGGGATGCAGACCGCGGTACTGTATGGAAACAGATTAAAGACTGAGTATCGGTATGACGAAAGAAGCCGTCTTGCAGGCATGAAGTCCGGTATGGATGGACAGATACCATTCCTGCAGGCAACCTATGCATACGATGGAAACGGTAACCGAACCGCCAGGGCGGAGCAGTTCCAACACCTGTACGGAACCCGGTCAGCCTCAGTGCTCACCGTGTACAGCTATGACAGCATGAACCGCCTGACAGGCGAAACACGAGACGGAGAGTTAACCGCATATGCTTATGACCTAGCAGGAAACAGAACTGCAAAGACTGCATCCGGCAGAACGGAAAGCTATCTGTATAACAGCCGTAACCAGCTGACAGAGCTGAGAAAAGCAGACCAGACCATCCGATACAGCTACGACCGTGCAGGAAGCCTGACAGAGGAGAAGCATCTTACAGCCCAAGGGGAAGAGGTTAAGACACTGACCTATGGTTATGATGCGTATAACCGTAATACCTCAGTAACAGGAGCAGACTTCACACAGATAAACCACTATGATGCAGAAGGCTACCGCTGTGCATTGGAAGAGAACGATAAGGTAACCAGCTTCGTATACCGTGGCGGAATGTTAGTGAGTGAACTGGATGAGGAGAAGAGGGTTAGCAGAGGCTATGTGTTAGGTAATGAATATATTGCCCAGAGTCAGGTTACTCAGCTAAATGGAAAGTTAGCTGAGGACAGCTACTACATAACCGACGAGCAGGGAAGCATACGCTATGTATTGGATAGTGACGGCAAGATACAGAACAGCTACCAGTATGGAGCATTCGGTGAGCCGATTCTTACCGAAGAATCCACACCAAACCGTCTGAAATACAATGCCCAGATAGAGGATGACCTGACAGGCTTATACTACCTCCGTGCCCGCTACTATAACCCAACCACCGGACGCTTCACACAGGAGGATGTCATCTATAATGATGGACTAAACCTGTATGCGTACTGTAACAGTAATCCGGTGTTGTACTGTGACCCGAGTGGATATTCAGCAGTTCCGGGGGACTACTATTTTGTGGGACCGGTTACTGAAAGTGAATTGAAGAAGTATTATGAGGCTGTAAGAGCATATCAAGGTGATGCGGTCATTTCAATGATACCTTATGAATACCGTGCAACAAAATCGACGATTATAGAAATGAATTTTAAAGGAGAATATGCTGATTATGTTAATTCAGCTGGATGGGAAAGGAATTCAAGTAAATATTTTAGAGAATTAAGAAACCAACATCCAGAATATTTTAGTTCGGAAAACTTGAGAAAGATAGCAAAAGGGAAAGTACCTGTTGTTGATGAACAATATATAAAATATTTTCCACAATATGCAGAGTATAAGGACGATGCATTGAGACATCATCATATTGGTGGCGGAGGACAAGCGACAGCAATTCCAGAAAGTTTACATCCAGGGTTTGGAGGGGTACATAATTACGAAAAAGCGGCAGGAGTAACGGATAATGATTATTTAACTGATAGAGCACAAGCTATAGAGGATGGAACAACAAATAATAAGAATAATTTATGTGCAAAAAAATAGGAGAGAATAGAGTATGTTAGATTTTGAAAAAAGATTATATGAAGTTGCAGATGGTGAAGAATTAGTATCATATTCAACAGAATGTATAAAAGCTATGTTTGAGGAAGATATGATAAGAATATTAACAGAAAAAGGAATACCTCGTTTTTGGACTCCAGATGTGGATTTTATACGTGAAGAGAGAGGTGCGTTTCAGAAGATGTCTAATTATATTAAAGACATTTCTGATAGAGAAGTTCGGAATAGATTTGAAAAATTTAAAAATTATATTGTTTTTGCGATGCATAACAATAACTTTATTACTTTGAATGAGAAAAAAGAAGTTGTAATGGTGGATACAGAAAAATGTATGGAGACATATGTTCAGCGAGATATTAAATCATTTGTCTATAGTCTTGTTATTTTCAATGAAATTGTATTAAGAATCATTGATGAGTTTCCAGAATGTGATTATTATGCAGAATACATAGAAGAAGAAGATATAGAGAATTTCAAAAAAGTCATTGCTGTTTTTGATGAAACAGCAATAAAGGAAGGTACATTTTGGGATATTGTTCTAGAAGAAATATTTGAGGAACAATAGAAGATAATAGATAGGGGAGCAAAACGAAGGAGGACAGGAAGTGCGGAATTTGCCGAAGTTAGGTGTACCGCTACGCTGACAGCTGTCCATTATCCATGGAGGAGCTTTATCCGTCAGAGGATGTGGTAAAGAGACATAATGCTCTTCTGATGGGCTGTGAGAGTCTTAGCGACTATACAGGGGAAGGCTATGAACAGCAGCTGTGTAAGGAGAAGCC
>JAZNMO010000124.1:0-48975 GCA_045579665.1 Lachnospiraceae bacterium | reverse complement strand
GACTGCATAACCTGAACTACTGTGTTACATACAAGAATAATAGTACCTGCCTTGATAATATATGCCTTACCTCTCTCTAACATAGAGATACAAGCTCTCTTTACGCTTGGTCCCTTATACTCAGGAAGCTCAATAATAAAGAATGTCTTTCTATACTTCTGTCCTGTAATCTTCTTTACTAATAAAGCACCTAATAAAATCAATAAGATACCTGAGAAATACATTAATACAGATACCCATGCCGAACCGCCAAAGAAAGAACTTGCAAAGAGTGTAATAACTGGAACCTTTGCACCACATGGCATAAAAGGAGTCAACATAGCTGTTGTTCTGCGTTCTCTTTCATTACGAATCGTACGACAAGCCATAACACCAGGAATTGCACAACCAATACCAATTACCATAGGAATAATCGACTTACCTGACAGACCAACTCTCTTGAAAATAGGATCCAATACAACTGTTGCTCTTGCCATATAACCGCAATCCTCTAATAGTGCGATTAAGAAATACATAACCATAACAAGTGGAAGGAAGCCAACTACAGCACCAACACCACCAATAATACCATCTACTAAGAGTGACTGTAAGAATGGATTAGCATCCTCAACCAAGCCTGCTACCCACTCCTGGAAGGTCTCAATCCAACCAACTAACCAGTCTGCAATCCATGTGCCCACTGTTGTCTGTGAAATAAAGAACACAGCCCACATAACGAGACCAAAAATCACCAATCCTAAAATAGGATGTGTCACAATCGCATCTATCTTATCCTGCACATTTGTTTCCTTAGTTAATACCTTACGAGTTTCAACTTCCTTAACAACCTTATTTACAAACTCATAACGCTTTCTATCTGCAGCCTCTACTGCTGCCTTATCTGTTAAATCAACATTACCCTGTGTATAAGGCGCCTTCTGTCCCTGACCTTTCACTGAAACAGCAGCCTTAACAACCTCTGCAAGACCATTGTCATTTGTCGCAACAGAAACAGTATCAACAACAGGACATCCAAGCTTAGCTGACAATGCCGCTGAATCAATCCTTGTTTCCTTCTTCGCATTTACATCGCTCTTATTCAAAGCAACAACCACCGGAATTCCTAACTCCATTAACTGTGTTGTAAAGAACAAACTACGACTTAAGTTTGTTGCATCCACAATATTAATGATTGCATCCGGATTCTCATTCTTCACATATCCGCTTGTGATGCTCTCCTCCGATGTGAATGGTGACATAGAGTAAGCACCCGGTAAATCTACCGCGATTAATTCCTCTGTACCTACACAAAGATTCTTTTTGATTGGGCTTTCCTTCTTATCTACTGTTACACCTGCCCAGTTACCAACATGCTCATTCTTACCTGTAAGCGCATTGTACATAGTGGTCTTACCACTGTTTGGATTACCTGTTAAAGCAATTCTCATTATGTTATAGTCCTCCCAAAAAAATATACTAATCAAACAAAAATAACAGACTTCTAATCAAAGATAGTGTTCCCTAACCATTGTCCAAAAAATATGTGGTGAACGCTCACCACCATATATTCCATGGTCTCTGACTAGTGTCATAGACCACTCAAGTTACACTATAATCACTTCCGCAAGCTGATTATCAATCGTATATCTGCCATCTTTAATCGCTACTACACAGTTCGCTTTTTTACGAGATACTACCGTAATCGGCTCTCCGCTGTAGCAACCCAAAGTAAAGAGAAATCCCTCTAATTCCTCATCGTCTGCAAGTATCTCTTTGACAATATACTCTTCTCCTAATTGTACTTCTGTTAAATTCATATTATCACCTATGCCTTCCAAAACCTGCAATCATTCGGCAGCAGGGACAAATTAGTCTTTTCTAACCTCCATTAGTCTAGCACTTGCCCCTATGTCTGTCAAGCACTTATTGAGAAAATTTTCCAAAACAAAAACAGGATTCCTGAGTTTTTTCTCAGAAATCCTGTTCTCTAGCTCATTCTTTCCGTATTAGAAAGTGCCTCTACAGAATAAACTGCGTCTGCTATGCGCATGGTTGATTCTCTATGTGAAACTAGCACAACTGTTTTCTCCTTGCTCTCTTCCTTTAAAGATTTCAAGATAACAGCCTCATTCAGACTGTCCAGATTACTGGTTGGTTCATCCAACAAAACAAATGGCGCATCATGCAGAAATACTCGTGCAAGTCCAAGACGCTGTCTTTCTCCGCCAGACAAAGTATCCCCAAGCTCACCTACTGCTGTATCATACCCTTGAGGTAAGGTCATGATAAAGTCATGTACCGAAGCCTTCTTACATGCTGCAATAATCTCCTCATCCGTAGCATCCAGCTTTGCAATTCTTATATTATTGCGAATACTGTCATGGAACAAATGCGTCTCCTGTGTCATAAAGCTTTCCATATCACGAAGATTCTTAGTATTAATCTCTTCAATATCCGTATCTGAAATCTGCACCTTACCCTTCTGCACATTCCAAAATCTCATCAGCAGCTTTAATAATGTAGACTTACCACTACCACTCTTTCCTACAATACCAACAATCTTTCCCTTCGGAATCTCTACACTTACATCATTCAAAATCACTTCATTCTCATATGCAAAGGTAAGAGCCTCTACCTTTGCATCCGCAAAACCAATCTCTTCCTGTCCCTCTACTTCCTCTACTGCAGGACTCTCCTCTAAAATATCTAATACTCTGTTGCCTGCCGCAAAGGTATTCTGTAGAGTACTTCCAAGACTAGCCAGCGCTACAACAGGTCCAAAGGAACCCATTAATGCAATCGTCGGAATCAAAACACCATCAAATGCAATCATTCCTTTTTGCATCAATACCGCCGCTGTAAAAAGCATCAACAAATCAAAGAACAAAATAACCGTATTGGTAACAGCCATGTTTCTTCCTGAGATTCGTTTCATCTCCTCCTCTGTCACCGCAAGTTCATCAGTCATCACATTCATCTTGTCCAGGCGATTTTCTCCCTGTGCATATTGCAACAGCTCTGACAAACCACGCAGACTATCTAATACAAAGCCACTTAACTCACCAGACTTTGTACGAAATTTGATTCCTCTGTCACCACTAAGCTTCGAGGTCAAAAGTGGGATGAACATACCAACCACTAGATACGCAGCTAGCGCAATCCCCCCAAGCACTACATGATACTGGCCTATAAACCCACACATTACAGCACAAAACAGAACCGCAATCGCAATTGGCGAAATCGTATGTGCATAAAACACTTCCAAAAGCTCAATGTCCGATGTAATAACGGAAATCAAATTCCCCTTATCCTTACCCTCAAGCTTAGCCGGACAAAGCTTACGCAATGCCGCAAACGCCTTATCACGAATCAATGCTAACAATTTAAATGCAATAAAATGATTACAAGACTGCTCTGCATAACGCAAGAATCCACGAACAATCGCAAATACCACAACACTTATGAACAAAACAGTTACAGTAAAAGGCGTCGCATAGCCTAATATCTCCAAAATCGCAAATCCACCAAACACAGTAATAAAGGTTGCGCAAAGATGTCCGATTAGTCCCATCAGTATCGCTAATAACATGTATCCTGTTAAGGGCTTTACCAATCCAATCAGCCTTGCCATTACCACAAAGCCACTTCTCTTTTTCATCTCTACTCACCTTCCTTTCCGTAATTTTCAAGACTTTGCTGTGCATTCCAAAGCTTTGCATATAAGCCCTGTGCACCTAATAACGCTTCATGCTTTCCACTTTCCATCACCTTACCATGCTCTAACACATAGATATGATCAGAGCCTGCTACATTTGCCAATCGATGCGAAATCAAAATCACAGTCTTAGTCTTAGCAAGGCGATAAATCTCCGCCATAATATCATTTTCACTCTCTACATCAATATTAGAGGTTGCCTCATCAAAAATATAAACCTCACTATCATGCAACAATGCTCTTGCCAAAGCCAAACGCTGACACTGTCCACCCGAAAGATTAGATGCCTTCTCTAAAAGCAGTGTTTCCAGTCCCTGTTCCTCTCTTATAAAGCCTGCCAGATTCACTCGTTCCAATACATCCCATAACTCTTTATCTGTAGCAATCTCATTTCCCATAAGAAGATTCTCTCTTACAGTGCCCTTAAATAAATAGCTCTGATGACTGATATATGTCAAATGCTCCATCACGCTATCTTCTACAATCTCTGAAAGCTCCTTGCCTCCAATCGTAACGCTTCCCTTGTAGCCCTTATTTCTTCCTATCAGAATAGACGCAATCGTAGATTTACCACAGCCGCTCTCCCCGACAATCGAAGTAAAGCTCCCTGTTGGAAACTGCATGTTAACCTCATGCAAAATCTCTCTGCCTTCCTCATAGGAAAAACTAAGTTTCTCACAAACAATCGAAGTATCCTCCCCGATGGTCTCTTGCTTCTCCTCTTCTTCTGGTAAATCCAACAATCTAAAAATCTTGTCACTTGCTGCCATTCCATTCATGGCAATATGGAAAAAGGAACCAAGCTGTCTCATTGGTATAAAGAAATCTGCCGCTAAAAGAATAATCAAAAGACAGCCTTCTAAAGTGATATTTCCGCTTCTATACTGTGTAACCGACAAAATGACACCAAGTGCCGCTCCACCATATGCAATCAAATCCATAATCGTAATAGAATTAAGCTGCATGGTGAGTACCTTCATCGTAATCTTTCGAAAATTCTCTGACTGCTCATTCATTTCCTCATGTTTAAAATCGTCGGCCTGATAAATCTTTAAGGTCGTTAATCCCTGCAAATTCTCAAGAAAAGTATCCCCAAGTGCTGTATACTGTCCCCAGTACTTCGCAAGCAGTTTCTTCGCCCATCTTTGTACTGCCACAATCGTTACCGGAATCAACGGCACACAAATCAACAGCACCACTGCCGAAAGAACGCTCACAAAACTCAACACCACAAACAAAGTAAAAGGTGCTATCATAGCATAGAAAAACTGAGGCAGATATGCTCCAAAATAAGTTTCTAACTGGTCTACTCCTTCTACCGCCACCTGCACGATTTCAGAGCTTTGTACCTTCTCTTTATAAGAAGTCCCCAGCCTAAGAAGCTTTCTGTAAATCATCTCTCGCAGAGTCTTTTTCACAGCCTTAGAAGATAAATATCCCATTCTGCTGGCGAATACCGTACACATATATCTAACCATTACTGCCACCGTCACAATCACTGCCGATATGATAAGACACTTCGTATCTACAGTCTGTGCCAACAAACCACCAATTAGCTTCGTAATCGTTGCCATCATAATAATATTGGCTACAAGAGAAAACCACTGTAGCACAACATTACCTGCAATATATTTCTTACTCTCGCTGACCGTTCCTATCAGCCTCTTATTAATCATCATTACCTACTACCTCTTCCTTAAGTGTTCCGATTCCAAAGCAGAAATAGAAAATATGGAATACCCACACACATGCCAGAATGATTCTTCCTACTGGTACCTTGCTCATCATGATAAATCCAAATGCCATTGTCAGTGTCACAATCGTCATAATACGAATCTTGGTTGCCCAAGTCATACCACGTCCCT
Organism: Lachnospiraceae bacterium; assembly: GCA_045579665.1. Taxonomy (GTDB): domain Bacteria; phylum Bacillota; class Clostridia; order Lachnospirales; family Lachnospiraceae; genus COE1. The sequence goes on along the minus strand of JAZNMO010000124.1, from coordinate 43,416 downwards.
GAACATAGCTTTCCAAATTATTCTTATATAGCTTTGTTCCTATAAACCATGTATGCAATCTCTCTGAGCTCTTTCCAAAGCATATCGCCGCCAATAAAAGAAACGGAAACGCCGGTAGCAAAGGTACCACTGCGCCAACAGCTCCTATTCCTAATCCAATACAACCAATTACGATATAAACACCTTTTTTCAACTTCATGTTATTACTCCTCGCCAATCATACTTTTGTCTCTAACGCAAGTGCGCAAACAGTAACTTGTGTTAGTATTTTCTAATCAGTGATAGTGTAACATAATCTCAGATAGTTTTTCAATACCATTTTAGTACTTTGTATCTATTTTCCATGACATGGTGAATCAATAACACAAAAACGCCTACAAGGAACAATTCCTCATAGGCGTTAAGCTTTTAATATTCTTTTATACCATAACCTGCTCAGCAAATCTCTTGATATTAGATGCATTCACAAACTTCTGGTGCTTCTCATCATCTACTACTACAAGAGTAGGCGCCTGCATAACGCCATACTTCATAGCGAGCTCCATATTCTCCTCTGCATCAATAATCGTATAATCTACGTCCTTCAAGTATTCCTTTGCAAGCTTACAGTTAGGACAAGTCTTTGTGGTAAAGAGATAATTCTTCGCAGACTCCTTAGCTACTGTAAAGGAAGCCTTTGCTGCCTCCATTACACTCCCGCTCAGATGCCTTTCTACGCTATCTGCCGAAACCACATACTCTGTTCTGTTTGCATACTCCTGAAGCTTACCGTCATTCCAGTTCTGTACCGGTCTGTAGTAACCTGTGATACGGCTGTAAACCTCAGTTACCCTACCACAATGAGGACAGGTCTTCTGCTCACCATTGAGATATCCATGCTCCTTACAGATAGAATAAGTAGGTGAAAGTGTATAATATGGAAGCTTATAGTTCTCTGCGATAGTCTTTACCAAATTCGCTGCTGCCTTCCAGTCAGGAAGCTTCTCACCTAAGAATGCATGGAATACAGTACCCGATGTATACAAGGTCTGCAGCTCATCCTGAATATCCAATGCTTCAAAAATATCGGCTGTATAATCAACCGGTAAATGAGAAGAGTTCGTATAATATGGCTTATCTCCCTCATGTCCCGCTGTCTTAATATCCGGCCACTTCGCTCTGTCATGCTTTGCAAGTCTGTAGGTAGTACTCTCAGCAGGAGTGGCCTCGAGATTATACAAATCTCCATACTTCTCCTGATAATCAGAGAGACGCTCACGCATATGATTCATTACATCCTGTGTGAACTTCTGTGTCTCCTCATGTGTCATATCCTTACCAAGCCAATTTGCATTCAAACCAACCTCATTCATACCAATCAAACCAATCGTTGAGAAATGGTTATCAAAGGTACCAAGATAACGTTTTGTATATGGATATAAGCCTTCATTTAACAGCTTTGTGATAACATTTCTCTTAATCTTAAGAGAACGAGCTGAAATATCCATCATGCGGTCAAGGCGCTTATAAAAGTCCTCAACATCTGCTGCCTGGTATGCAATACGAGGCATATTAATGGTAACAACGCCAACACTTCCCGTACTCTCTCCAGAGCCAAAGAAGCCACCAGTCTTCTTACGAAGCTCTCGAAGGTCAAGACGAAGACGACAACACATACTTCTAACATCAGAAGGCTCCATATCGGAATTAATATAGTTAGAGAAGTAAGGTGTACCATACTTCGATGTCATCTCGAATAATAAACGATTATTCTCTGTATCGGACCAGTCAAAGTCCTTTGTAATCGAATAAGTAGGAATCGGATACTGGAAGCCTCTGCCATTCGCATCACCCTCAATCATCGTCTGGATAAATGCCTTATTGACCATATCCGTTTCCTTCTTACAATCCTTATAGCAGAAATCCATCTCCTTGCCACCTACAATAGCCGGAAGCTCTGCTAAGTCATTTGGAACTGTCCAGTCCAAAGTAATATTACTAAATGGTGCCTGTGTACCCCAACGGCTTGGAGTATTTACACCATAGATAAATGCCTCTATGCACTTCTTAACCTCTGCATACGAGAGGTTGTCCACCTTAACAAAAGGTGCCAAATATGTATCAAATGAAGAAAATGCCTGCGCGCCCGCCCATTCATTCTGCATGATACCTAAAAAGTTAACCATCTGATTACACAATACCGATAAATGCTTTGCCGGAGCAGAGGTAATCTTACCTGTAATTCCGCCAAGTCCCTCTGTAATCAGCTGCTTTAACGACCAGCCTGCGCAATAACCTGTCAGCATGGACAAATCATGAATATGAATGTCCGCATTCTTATGCGCCTCTGCAATCTCTTCATCATAAATCTCTGATAACCAGTAGTTGGCTGTAACCGCGCCTGAGTTAGATAAAATCAAACCACCTACGGAATATGTAACTGTTGAGTTCTCCTTAACTCTCCAGTCCTCCACCTTTACATAACTGTTTACTACTTCCTTGTAATCAAGGATGGTAGACTTCATATTACGCATCTTTTCACGCTGCTTACGATACAAGATAAACGCCTTTGCAGCCTCTGCATATCCTGCCTGCTCCAAAACCTTCTCTACGCTGTCCTGAATCTCTTCAACATGAATACTTCCCTCTTTTACCTTTGCCTGCATGTCTGCAGTAACTCTCAAGGCCAGCAAATCCACAATATCCTGTGTATACTGTACCTCTGTCGCGTCAAATGCCTTAACAATCGCAGCACTAATCTTACCCAAATCAAATAGTGCCTGCTGACCATCCCTTTTAATCACATTTAACATTGCTAATACTCCTTCCCATGCCGCTTCTGCGGCTACCCCCATATGTTCAATGAATCCCAACTATTTAATTAACATAAATAGTATCAATAATTCATTATTTTAATATTAGCAGATAAAAATCTCAAAGTCAATTGACCGCACTAGATGTTTGTGGTTATTTGGTGTTTTACACAATATCTTGGGTTTGCAAGTACCAATTTTAAAAATTATCTGGTACTAAGAAAATCCCACTCACTCAATGCTTTGCCGTCATCCGGATAGTACTTAAGATACTCCTGCATCAAATTCTTGGCTTGTGCAAAATTACCAAGATATTCATTTGCCACAATACGATTGAACCAAAGTGACTGCTGCTGGCTTACATCCGACAGTGCTATCCCTGCTTCAAATGCCTCCAATGCCTCCTCATACTTCTCCTGTTGCATCAGGCAGACACCAAGACTGTTGTAAATTGCAGCATTAGCAGGATTAGAATCCAAATAGGTATGGTATACTACCACTGCATAATTCCTGTCTCCCAGCTTCTCATAGGTCTGTCCCAGCATAAGCGAAACCTCTGCATCTCCCGCAGTCAATGCTCCGTCGAGATAAATTCTTGCATTGTCATAATCCCCTAAGTAATAGTACAAGGTCCCCTTCTGAGAATCCGTTAATCTCTTATTCTCCCTTGACATGAAATCCTTCACATATGCCATGCCCTCTGCCTCAAAGCCTGCTTCCTGCAATTCAAGAAATGCATCCGCCACCAAATCAATATTATTAGGTGTCAAAGAAAAAGCCTTCTCGAAATCTGTCATGGCAGAATCATAATCTCCCTGCTTCAAATAGCAACAGCCGCGCAGAAAATAAGCGTCTACTGCTCCAGTATCCAACCCCAGTATCGCATCATAAATCTCTTTCGCGGCTTCATAATTATTTAACTTATAATAGGCGGATGCCAGATAATAGTTAGTGTCAAACTCCAACCCTGTTACCTGACCGTCTGCCTCGCCAAGAGACATAAGAAAACAATCCACTGCCTTATGATAATTGCCAAGCCCCATGTTGGCAATTCCTTCGCCTCTATAGATTAACTGCAAATCCTCCTCATACAGAGTCGCAGTATCAAAGGCAGCCAAAGCACCATTGTAATCCAATGCCTCTATCGCTTCCATTCCCTTTAAAATATTTGTATTCTGCGGTGTCTTCTGACATGCAGTCAGGATACTGCTCATCCCAATCAACGTACACGCCAGTACAAATGCCTTACCTCTTCTCAAATTCTACTCTCCCATTTACCTTATGGCCATTCGGCCCCGAATGTTAACCGTGGTACTCACCATTATATTGTAACAGTGTCACATCCTTAACCTGACCTACTGCCTGTATCTTTTCTACAAAGCTTAGATTATCATTTTTCACCTTTATCTGCAAGGTCAACTCTACATCCTCCTTGCGAAGCACCTTGGAACGAATACTGTAATCGTTCTTGCCTAACACTCTAATAATCTCATCTCCTGCCTGCTCTCCCTGATAATGAACTACCATAATATAGGCATTCTTCTTATCCATTGCCTTACCTGCAACCAGAACAATCACAATCATAAATACCATGCCAATCAAAACCAGTATGTACATGCTGGCACCAACCGTAATACCCGTTGTAATCGCCCAGAACATATAAAGCAAATCCATCGGTTCCTTAATGGCTGTTCTATAACGAACAATGGATAACGCACCTACCATACCAAGTGAAATCACAATATTCGTACTAATTGCCAACGTTACCATACAGGTAAGTACTGTCATACCCAATAATGCGATTCCGTAATTTCTGTTGTAAACAACACCCTGATATGCTTTCTTATATACATAATAAATCACCAGACCGAGCAATGCTGCAAGAAGCATATCTGCAACAATCGTAATCACTGTACTAAGTGAAATCGCCTGGCTATACATCTCCGATTCTAAAATTGATTTCTTAATAACGTCCTGTACACTCATCCCTTACATACCTTCCTTTTCTGTCGTAAATACCCTATTAAAATCCCAGTAATTCTTTATGCTTATCCACACACATTGTATATTTCGATGCTGCAATCTGTGTATAAGCCCTGCCTCTCAATATATCCTTGATAAAATCCGGCATATACTGCGTAAACTTAACCTCTAAAATCAGCCTGTCAGGCTCCATTACTCCTACCACCGGGAGCTTTCTGTCAAAAATATCTGTTCCCAGAAGTGCTGTCCGAAGTCCCATATCAAAGGTAATCCGCACGTCACCATTCTCATACACATAAGGCTCTCTGTCATAATCCACGATTACCTTAGGTCTTAACCCCTGCGTCAGACATTCCTGATAAAACTCACGGCATAACGCTTCCTTACGCTCTGCCAGCACACCATAATTCCCACCAATAACTGCCAATGTCTCTTCTAAAGTCAGGCTGACTGCATCCTTATGGATATATTGTCCTTCCTTACGCTTACACTCCAGCTTAATCACTCTGTCGCTATAATCATAAATCCGAATCCTGAACTTTTTGCGCCTGGCTACGCCCGCCTGCTTCTCTTCATAGGCACTATTTGCCCAATCATCAAAATACAGGCTTCGAATCATATAACGACCATCTACGGCATGTGCATCACTTGCCATTACCAATGCCAGTTCTTTCGCTAATACATCCTTTTCCATCCGACTGATTTCGAACTTCAACTCATGTCTGTACAAAGGAATACTCAATCCTCGTCCTCCTCTCCAATGTCCCTTATGTTCTCTTCCGGATGCTTTTTCTCATATTGCTTCTGCAAATACTCACTCAAATCTGTAATCCATGTTCTACGCACCTTCGCCACGATAGGCTGATTACACAAAACATGATAGATAACCCTTTTCATATATAAATACAGCAAAATCAAAGATACCAGTGCAAATACCAATGCCCCCACTAAAAAGCCCAAGCCATATAGCCTGACCTCTGCCTTCGACGAAAAAAATGTTCCCACGCAGCTTACCACCATAAAGCTAAGACCACTGATAAGGGCACCTTTATTGTCTGAAAAGTACAACTGTATCAGCATTGCACAATTACCTATTGCATAAAAAGCATACGCAACACACATAATTCTGTATAATCCAAGCATATCACTATTCATGCCAAGTGGCAATGCCGGTAACAGAAAAGTTCCCCCTACGATAAACACCATTGTGGCAAACACCTGCTTTGTAAAGGTATAGGTAAGCTCCTGTACCAGTACCACCTTCAGCTCTTTTCCCGCCTGTTCAATATCAGGCAGCGACCCTCCATCATTATATAAGCTAAAATAATTGCGGTACTTCGGATAAAAATTAACCTCCACCGAAGTTACAAAATTTATCGTAGTAATCAGAATCGACAAAAAAGCCAGTAACGCCGAAATATCATATGCAGGTGCCTCATAAAACAGCCCCTGTACACACTCTCCGGCATCTGCCCCCCACATAATCATAAAATGTCCAAATAACCCAACCTCTATGGCAAATCCCAAAAATGCAAGCTCAGGATACCTGTCAAACCACTGTATAAACAGCATGGAGCTTTTTCTTCCCTTAGGGAAAAAGGATGCCATCAGATAATAATAGCAGACCATCATTACACCATAGCCCGTACATATGGCTATCAGCATCGCAGGAATAATCTCCACCCTGCACTCTACCAAACATAAGCCCGTCAGCCATGCAAGTAAAACCGCCACAACAAACACCTTAATAATCCCCTCGTAATCCTTTATCGCAGTCAGATAATTAATCTGTGTCCATACCACAACGAGCTCTGCCAGAAATACCAGACAAAGCACCTGATATAGAAATGGAATCCCCGCAAACAGCAAAAAAATACCATATACACTCTCGCCCAATACGAGCATAAGAGATACACAGCCCCAAAAAGACGGCAATATAAGATCCATTCGCTCCTCATAAATCCGGTCTGCCACATAGCGTGTCGTTACCAATGAAAAAATGTTGGTTAACAGCAAGGAAAACAACATCGTGTAAGTAACCATGACATTTAACAATCGGGTAGTATCTTCGTCTGCTCCGGCATAGCTTGCAATCACACGCACACCTAACAGTAGCGCAATGCCAAGAAGCATCGGTCCGACACAAACAATTCCGGCATACCCATACGCCTTAATCAGCGAAAGCAATCCCTTTTTGTGGAACATTTTCTTTAACTCAAAGCCTATTCCTGCCATAAATAAACCATGCCCTTTCCGACATCCGCATACAACTTTCTATAACAATCCATACTCAGCTCATGAGTATAATATTTCTCTACTCTTTTCTTTCCGTTTTCCCCCATCTGTCTGCGCATCTGTCCGTCCCTGCACATAGTTAACAGCGCATTGGCAAGCATATCCTTATGCATCGGCGGCACGCAAATTCCCGCACTGCCAAAGCTGTCATCTCCCACACCGTATAACAGCTCCTTACAGCATCCCACATCTGTTGTCACACATGGTCTGCCTGCTGCCATGGACTCCAATACAGACAGCGGCTGTCCCTCCGAAATACTGGCAAGCAGTGTGAAATCCAGCTTCTGCATATAGTCCAGCACGTTTACCACGCCCGTAAAGAACAAATCCTCTAAATTCAGCTGTTCCACCAGCTGCTTACATTCTTCAAAGTATTCCTCATCATCTACACCGCCCAGAATATGAAGCCTTGCCTTTGGAAAGTCCGGCTTCAGCTCCGCAAAGGAATAAATCATGGTCTTAATATCTTTAATCTTGGCAATTCTGACAACCGCACCGATATCCACAAAACCATCCGGCTCCTTTAGGGGAATCTTACTAAACTTCTCGTAATGTACACCGTTTCTGATTACCATAAGCTTTGTCCTGTCACAGCCTATCTCCTCCTGCGTCACATTGGCATGGTTAAAGAGTGCCGTTACCTTGTCCGCATGAGAATATGCACAATAAGAAAAGGTATAGAACAAATCTATCCACTGCTGCCTAAAATAGGGCACCACCCAAGTCGCCCTTAATAGCTCCTCTTCTCTTTCTCTTGTATAAATGCCATGCTCCGTTAAAATAAAAGGCTTTTCAAACTTCCACTTAGCAAGACTACCCAGAATCCCACTGTAGCCCGTTGCCGTCGCATGATAAATATCCGCCTTTGGAACCTCCTTTGTCAAAAGATAAAGCTCAGGTAACAGCATGGAACGCATCGTATGAAAGAAATCAACAAAGGAGATATATGGAAACTTCTCCTTACAGGTATCCATCAGGATATCCAGAAAGCTGCTACTCATCAGTAGTGACACCGGATTAAGCTTCTCCACCTGAAACAATTCAAACAAAGGATCCCAGTCAAGAGGCTGCCCGGCAAAAAGCTTATGCATCTGTTCCATCTGATTTTCAGACAGCGTAACCTTTCGTACACCCCGTTTATCCATTTTGGCTTTCAAAGCCTCATCCAATGCCACCTCATGCACTTCCAAAACATTGGAAGGAAGCTCATACACGAACCTTCCCTTTTGCTCCTCTCTGGCACAAATACACCAAAGCACAAACTCTATGTCAGGCATTGCCTGAATATACTGATGCATCCAACTGGAAACACCGCCATGTACATAGGGATAGCACCCTTCCAATATCATACAAACTCTCATGACTCATCACCCAATATAATCACAAACTCATCCTGTACTGCATGTACCAAATATAAAGAATCCGTTACCTGCTCCAAGGTGGCACCCTCTACACACGAAGGCTCACCCTCTGTTAATCTCAGCATAAAATATGCATCCCCGGAAAAACCGCCTACTCTAACTGTAAGCTCATCTCCGTCAAGTCTTCTGTCTACACTTAACGCATCATACTGCTGCACCGCAATTCCCATACCGGTTCCGGTCACATTTCTGATATTCCACGCATGTTCCTTTACCCATGCAAGATAATTTTCATAATATGTACTCAGCACACCCCAGCCCAGTGCTGCACCTCTGTCCTCATCCAGCACATCATCAGGATGACAGAAATGCGACTGCACATAATGAAAATTAAGCTCTGCCATAGCAGTAATCATCTGATACTCATCCAATACAAAGCCCGATACCACACGGGGCGTATGAATCATTCCATCCTCGTCCACTTCAAACTCCTGGACATATGCCGGCGTATCTGCCGCCTCCAGATAAATACTTGCAATGACTCTGATATCAGGACATGCCGAAGTCAGAACCTCTATACTTTCCTCGGAAATAATATTTGAAGGAGGCACATAAACCTTGAATTTCTGCTGTGGGAAAAGATTCTGCGAAAATGTCAACAGCTCTTCTAGCGCAGCCTTCATATTCTCTCTGCCCGGCCATAATTTATAAGTGCCATACTGCATATCATCATTTTCTCCCTCCAGGCAAAGGGACTGATGGTTATAGCCATGCAAGCCAAGCTCTCCTCCTGCATTCAAAAGCATATTTCCAAAAATTTTAAACTGATTCGTTGACTTGGTTCTTGGGAACGGTGCTTCCACCGAATCACTATAATCCTCTATTATCAAGCCTGTATAAGGTATCCCATAGGTTTCTGCCAGCTCCAGAATATCCGCCCACCATATGGACAGATAGAAGCTTGCAATATCCATACCGTACTCTTCCTGAATATATTGACCGCTTCCCGAAGGCACCGGTGACGGAAAATCATCCAAATAATAAGCCGACGCATTAATCACAGGATAGATACATGCCTCCTCAAGCAGACTATAAGCTGCTGCCAAAAAGCCTCTCTGATACTTATTCCCAACTATGGTTTCGTTCATAAAAACAAAACGTCCTTCACCGTATTCCTTGGACCAAAGCAAAGGAACACCTGCCTCTGACTCCATATACACCGTTGCATCTTCATCCAGCAAAACAGCCAGGGACATTTGCAAGGGCTCTTCTCCCTCCTCCAGATAGTGAAACAGCATCTCCTCGTTGGCACCAATCATAAAATCCTCCAACACATAGAAGCCACTTACTCCCGTATACTCTGTTCCGCCTTCACAAATACCCATCTGCGAAGCTACTACCTGAAAATTGACGGTCGGAAGTGGCGTAGAAGTATTCATCAGCCTTCCGCCTTCTCTCACCCAGCGCATGAGCTCTGGCAGAGTCTCACCAAGATAATCCCAATTCTCCACAGTAAGCACCGCCGTCCTATACTTGGCCAATTCCTCTCCCGATAATGGCGCATCCGACAAATCCCTTACAGCATAAGAAATCCTCATACTATCCAGTACAAAGCACATCATTTCTTCAAAAATTCCACTCACGGTATCCCTGCTGTCTGTTAAAACAATACACTCTGTCAATGAGGATACCGCATCACTATATTCACTTTCTTCAATAAAGCACTGCTCCTGCGTTGCCTCATATTTCACACCGTTACGTTCCACCTGAATAACAACAGCACAAAGTAACAATGCCAGAATCGGCCAGCCGACCTTAATCAGGTACTTCCTCATTGTCTTCCTCCACGTTTTTCCAAAAAGCAAGCCACTTCTTACCTTCGCTTGACAGATAGATATTCTTCCTCTCTATTTTCTCTAACATCTTTCTAAACTTCTCTCCCTGCGAGGTTCTTCGATAATATTCTCCACACAGACGGTATATCTTCTCATCCTCAGGCCATTTCTTCTTCATCGCCGACAGTTCCGACTCCAGCTTAGCGTACTGCTGCAGCTCCAATAGATTATAGCACTGCTGTAATCGATACTTTGACTCCTCCGGCTGTGCCGCTACCAGCTTCTCCATTACTGACTCCAGCTGCTGTCTATAAATCTTCAGAATATTGCCCGATATCAAGCCACTCTCAATATACTTCATCAATTCCTTGCTATAGCCTTTCAGAATAGTTACATCCCTGCTGTTTTCCTCATATGCCTTTGCCCACTTATGAAGTCTTATCTCATACTGACTTTGGATTTCCATCATAGCAGTTGTTGCATAATGCGTAAGCTCCGTATCATTAGACATTCTGGCTCTTTTTAAAAGTGGAACACAGTCATCCGTATTCTGCTTCAATACATCCAGCATCATAGAACGCCTTATTGTCTTGTCATTCACAATCATAGCTTCTTCCAACGGTACCGTAATATCCTGATTCTTCTGATTGTCAACTTCAATTCTCTTATATTTCATTTCCGTATATCGCTGCGATTCGATACCGATATTGCGGGTTCCCATTTTTCCTCTGCGCTCACAATACTTATCGACCAACAGCATCAAAGGCCCAAAGACAGGAATAAAAAATGCTACAATTCCTTTCATGATTCCTCCTTGTTTTTCGAAGAAAAATGCCAACTCTGCTTGCAGAGTTTTCGTTTCTTGCAGGCAGAGGGATTTTCCTCCCTAAGAAATACTTACCTCATCAAAGTGTATGCCCTTACTGCGCATACGCTCATTTACAATATCCAAATCGCTTCCGCTTGTCTGTGCCAAAAGCAGATAAATCTCTCCATCTGCTCCCATTCCCAACACGTCATTGGCACGAACCATACCGGAAACCAGCTCACTAAGCTCTATCAAATCCCGTTCCTCGCGATGTATTCTAAGCAATACATACTCCATGTACTCCTTCTCCTGCATCTGACGCTTAATACGCAGGATACTCTCAAACTTCTCAGGTCTCATAATCTTAGTGCCCTCCAGCATATTGCGCTGCTCGGTCACACTGTCATAATCCATCGCCCGAATCAATGAATCCCTGACAAGGTCAGCAATAATCATGAATTTATTGGAGAACTCCACATTCATCTGTTTTGTTTCCACATATTGCAAGACAATCATTCCTACAAGCTCTCCCTCACGCATAACAGGTGATGCATAGGATGGATAATTCTCCTCACAGCTCTTATTCGTATAAAGCAAGCCCTGTTGCAGACAATCTCTCATATGCGGATAATCCGAAAGCTTTAATGACTTTCCAAGCTCCGCGTTTAACCTCTTGGAGCAGACATTCAAACGGGCAAAGTTACTGTTTGAGGCAATACTGTAAATAGCCACAAACTGATTCTCCAGCACATCCTCCAATGCATTTACCGCTTCATAGAAAATCTCATCTGTAAGCGTGGTATTAAGACGCTTTACCACAGCATAAATACGACCGAAGCTGTCCTTATAGCTAATAATCTGATTATTAAACCGATTCTTATTCTCAACGGCCTTACGATACAGCTCTGATAAAAAGACATACTTGCGCTCCAAAATCTGTTCTTCTTCCTTCATAAAACGCAACTCACTGGTATGCTTATCCTTGGTATACCCTGCAATTGCACCAATCAAAATATAAGATACAAATGGTACCCAGTTCTGCACATTATAGAACAGAAGCTCCCAAGTGCTATAATGCAAATTCTCCATACCATATCCGATAATTGCCAAGAAAGCAGCGATTAACCCTGCACTCAAACCATTCATTGTTCCCATGATGACAACATATAACACCCGAAAATCTATGAAATTGATATAAATATTATTTCTACAGACTGCATTGCACGCAGTTGCAATAGCCAACAGTACCAAAAGCTCAATGGCAATACGGACTCTGTTTCGATATTTATTTAATATTCTTCTGAATCCCTTAGGCTTCTTTACCTGCTTTGTCTGCCTACACTCTCTGATAATTGTCGGTAGGTCATCCTGCAAATTATGCAACGGAAACCAACCATACTGGTGTCTTGCAGTCTCATCCTTGAAGCTTATCGGTACTGCTTTGATTCGATTGCCGTACTCCACCTTACACCAGTCCAGCTTTCTCTCCAATACACTGCATAGCTCCTGAAAGCTTATCTCATTTCCACCGGACAGATTCATCTCCATATAGAAATCCGTAATAGGCTCATCTGCAATTCGGTTAATCAGTACCGCCAAATCCTCATCGCACAAAAAATCCGTAATTGCTCCAGCTCTTCCCCTGCACACCATCGGTGTCTTATCTATCAAGCTACATATCCACCGGCATAAACTGTTCTGCACATAAGCGCAGCCATATAGATACGGTACCCGCATCAGCAAAATATGAATATCTGTCTTTGCCGAGAAATTTCTGCATAGGTTTTCACATGCCTCTACCAAAATCATTCGGGAGCTTTTCTCCTTCACATTTACCTGTACCATATCATTTGTTGAAATATACATAAAATTTTCAATTCCAAATTCACTGCACAAAAATAAGGCATTCTCAAGCTTCTCCAGCTCATCGAATACCTGCACTGCTTCATCCAGCGCTTGCGAAAAATATACCACCATGTCAAAGTGATATGTCTCAAACACCTTGTCCAGCGGCTTCTCCTCCAAGTCATCTACCTTATATACCTCAAGGTTCTTCCCACTATATTTACATCCCGGATGTGCGGTATGCACCACCAGTCTATGCTCCCTCGAAAGTTCCCTGAAAAAATAATTAGAAATAGCCCCCATGTTTCCAGTAAATAATATATTCATATTACCACCTCATGGTCTATTTATATTATTATACTATCACTATAGGAGCTAAATTTCCAGTTATTTTATATATTTTTCAGTTTTCTTGTATTGTACAGACGATTATTCCATAGAATATACAACTTTATCCTCTACTGTAATATCCTGTCCCAACTGTACTTCAATAATGTGCAGCTCTGTCTCTGCGATAATAGTATGCTTGCTCTCAGCAGGAAGTGTTACCACATCTCCAGCCTTTACTCTTCTGGAAGCACCATCAATTACTACTCGTCCGCGTCCGGCTACAATCGTCCATACCTCATCTCTATACTGATGGCTATGGTACTTCATCTGATGTCCCGGCTTCAGATTTACCTTAATCGTATAGGACTCAGGCTGTACATCAATTACAGTATAGCTTCCCCAAGACTTCTCAGCAAATTTAACAATACCGCCAATCTCCTCAACATATGGCTTCATATAAGAGCTCTGCTCCTTATCTGCCACAAGGATACCATCATTGCTGACTGCAATTACCATATCCTTACAGCCCATGCAAAGAACATGCATATCCAATTCATTAATAACATGAGTATTCTCACAGGTATCATCAAGCTTTACCTTACCAATGGTATTCTCTGACATAACCTCTGTCATCATGTTCCATGTTCCGACATCCTTCCAGTCACCTGCATAACGCATAACCTGAATACTGCTTTCCTTTTCTACTACAGCATAGTCAAAGCTAATCTTGGTCATGGTATCATACTTCTCGAATAAATCCTGATATCCCTCAAAATCAATCATCTTATGAGCGATATCTACAAGATATCCTAACTTGAATGCAAATACACCCGCATTCCAAAGAGCACCCTTAGAAATATAGTCTTTTGCTGTTTCTTCATCAGGCTTCTCTTTGAATTCCTTAACCTTGCTTACATTATCTGCAGTCTCAGGAATAATATATCCATACTTCTCACTTGGATATGTAGGTTCAATACCCATCAAAGTCAAATTAGCTGTACCTGCATCCGCTAACTCTCCAAGCTGCTTTACAGCATCATAATATGTATTCTCAACAAAAGGGTCAACCGGACATACAGCAACGCTCTCATCAAGAGCAACACCCTGCACATCATGCAAATATACTGCTGCTAATGCAATCGCCGGGAAGGTATCTCTTCTGTAAGGCTCCACACAAATAGAAACATCATCACCTAACTGATTACGAATCGCACTTACCTGTGTCTTACTGGTTGCAATTGTCACCTTAGCATCTGCATCTACAGTCTTAATCTGTCTGTAAACACGCTGTACCATAGACTCATGCTCACCATTCTCGCCCTTGAACAACTTTGTAAACTGCTTGGAACGGATATCATTAGACAATGGCCATAATCTCTTTCCGCTTCCACCTGATAATAAAATAATATTCATATCTCTCTTTAACTCCTTCTCCTGCGAAATACATTCGCTCAATTACCTCATACTAACGTACAATTCCATACATCAATTGTACTATCCTGAAATACTTCTTTCAGCTTACGGTGTACATCATCACGGGTAACACCCTTCTTCAGTACTACCTGAAGAAAACCACCACCACCGGCACCGCAAATCATTCTTCCATCTATTAAATCATCAATGGCATTAAATATCTGATCAATCAGCGTATTGGTACTTCCGCCGTCAAGCATCTTTGAAAGCTCCCAATGCTCTGATAATAACTTGGCAAAGTCATCAATACGTCCTCGCTCCAGCTCAAAACGCATCAACGCTGCCACACGCTGAATCTCATTTAAGGAATACAACGCATCCGGCTCATTGCCGATATAACGGCCTACAACATCACGAAGCAAATTCCTTGCAAGTCGTCTCTGTCCCGTATAAATCAACACAAAACGTTCTTTTAACTCCTGCCATGCTTTATCCGGAATCTCCAACTGTTGAACCTTAATCTCCTGTGACAGCCCCGGCATGGTAGTGATATACTTCACTCCATCACTCAGACCACCTACCTGATCCTGCCATCCACCACCGGTAGACATAATCTGCTCCATACACAATACATGGCTGTATAAATCATCCTGTGTATGGGAAATTCCCATAAATTCAAAAATAGCCTTTACACACGCTGCCGCAAGAATACTGCTGGTTCCCAGACCACTTCCCTTCGGAACATCCGTAACCTCTGTATGCATGGCAAAACCGCCGCCTAATCTATCCAGAATCTCCTCAAGACTTCCTCCCTGCATAGGAATAATTCCACAGGCAAGAAGCGCAGCCTTCTGCAATACAAACGGATCATACGGGTCTCCCACTGACTGTAACAGCTCAATCCTGTCAAACTCACCATGTGTATCCATATCACGACTGTCAAATACAACCTTCTTCTCATCCAGACGCTTCAAAGTTACCTCAACCGGCATCTTATCATCCAATAAAATGGCTGCATTCAAAACAGTACCGCCATGCTCATTACAATACGGTGGTGTATCACTCCAACCGCCGCCCCAGTTCACTCGAAGCGGAAGTCTGACAGTATGCTCGGCACACTGTATATGACAATCACTCTTCACCTCAAGGCGCTCCAGATTACTCTCCAATACAGACTGACCAATCGCCTTGAAGCACTCACTAATCTGTGCTTCACCCTCTGTACCGCCAAGCGTACTTCCTATGTAGAAATGTAATCTTGCCGCTTCACTCAAAGGTGCTCCTGCAAGCTGTCTGTCCATCCACTTACGCTGTACCTTGGTAAGACTTACCGTCTTTAAAATCTCCTTAGCCTCTCCCACCGGTCTGCCTGCCTCAATCAGCTTAGCCACCCGGTCCATCTGTACCAGCTCATTCATACGCTTGTCCCAGGCAATCAAAGCCTCGGAATCCGCCTGATTAAATCCGGAACATAAGCTTACTCTTCTGCTGCCTCTCCATGCTTCCAAATCACCGCTACCATGTACCAACTCATAAAGGTTTAATGCTGCAGCGATTGCTTCCTGAATCGTATCACATACAGGATACAAATCAGCCTGCCATAGAGAATGATCATTCGTAGCCCATAATTCATCTACATCTATCTTATTATTTAGAAGGAAATCCTTTAACGTACTTCCTAAAAATCCACAGTTATCCTCTAAAATCCCCTTTGGATTATCCAAAACACCATAGATTCTGACAACAAACTTACCATCCTTCTGCTTCAAACCATGCAAAACGACATCTGAAGGAATCGTCTCATCATGAATATCCACATAAGACAGCAAAACATTATCGCCAATCGTTGCCCCCTGATGCACAAGACTAACCTCAAGATAGCAATCCTTACCACAAGAAGCACCGCTGGACAACACGCTGTTATAGCCTGCAACATGCTCAGCCTCAATACTGGAATTAGCACACTTACTCCATCCCAAATAGCTATACTGCCCGATATCCTCTGACATCAAATGCATAATCTCTCTAGTTGTACCAAAGTGAATAAACTTCGTGGGTGCAAGTCTAAGCAGCTTCATACGGAAAGGTCGAAGTGCTTCCCAAACCTTAGTACGCGCCTCTGTCAACTCAGGTGAAAACTCTCCCTCCGGCTTCTCCAAGTAAAAGGCTTCCAAAGTAGAATCCGAAGCCAACGGGAAGAAAAAGTCTCCGTATAAAGAAAGCCTTACGGTATCATTCACATAACGGTCATATAGACTCTTATTAAATTGTCCATTTTCCGAAATCAATCCATATAAAGAATTCAGCATCTGTGAAGAAAAAATAACAGCTCCTGTATCAATATCCACACACTCCTGCTCATTTACAGCTCCCTTTGCCTTCAGGGTCTCTACTGTCTGCTTATGTAAAAACTGTGCTACATTGCCATCATCTCCGGATAAGAAAACACCATGATTCTTACCTGTCTCCACATGCTCCTTAAAGGAAATCGCTGCTGCACCTTCACCGGAATAATCTATTAATAACGGATTAAATAATAGCAAAACATCACCGGACAACAAGAGCATCCCCTCTCTGATACGGGAAGGCACACTTGCCATAGCAATCATAAACTCATCAAATAAAGTAGATGCCCGACCATTAGGCAGCTCATGAGGCACTGGCGAAAACAACTTGCCAAGTGCCGAATACTGTGGCACACGCTTACTATCTCCGCCACTATGAATAACAAGAATACGAAGCCCCTCAAACACAGACTCTGAAGCAGCCCCTGTCTGCTGTGCTATATAACGGATTACATTTAAGGTAGCACCACCGCTTCCTACACGCTTACCGTCAGGATCCGGCAATACTGCAAAATGTGTTCCCTCAGGCAAAAAGCCTGCTGCTCTGCGCTCCTCAAGCTGCATACGGAAGCCTTCCGCCTGCTGCTCATTCGACGCTGTCAGGATAACATAATCCCACTTAGAAAAATTAGGTACTGTCATAGCGCGCTTATAATCAGCCCACGCATCCTGATAAGATTGTGATAAAAATAATGGTATAATTGTATTTGACATAATATAAACTCCTACTCATTCATTTGAGGAAAAACTCTCTCATTTTCCAATCTACCACACTCTAATTTTGACGTCAATTCATGTTATTCTTAACATCAAAATAACACACCTTTTCTATCGAAAAAGACATTCAGATACTTATATTATCCAAATGCCTCTTTACTACATATGATATGTTTTCGTATCTACAAACTATCTTTCAGCTCTCATCGGATTGTTCAAGAAATCCTCGTAAGAAAGACGAATACCATCTTCTAACTCTGTCTTATATGTCCAGCCAAGTGCCGCACTCTTAGATACATCCAAAAGCTTTCTTGGTGTACCGTTTGGCTTAGAAGTATCCCAAAGAATCTCTCCCTCGTAACCTACAACCTTAGCTACCAGCTGTGTTAACTCCTTGATTGTAACTTCCTTACCTGTACCTGCGTTAACAGTCTCGTTACCACTGTAGTTATTCATAAGGAATACGCAAAGATCAGCTAAATCATCTACATATAAAAACTCTCTTAACGGACTACCATCCCCCCAGCATGTAACTGTAGGAAGTCCCTGCTCCTTCGCCTCATGGAAACGACGAATCAATGCCGGCAATACATGGCTGTGTGTCGGATGATAGTTATCGTTTGGTCCATAAAGGTTAGTAGGCATAAGTGAAATATAATCTGTACCATACTGAGTATTTAAAAACTCACAATACTTCAAACCGGAAATCTTTGCAAGAGCATAAGCCTCATTTGTCTTCTCAAGCTCTGATGTCAACAGACAGCTCTCCTTCATAGGCTGTGGAGCCATACGAGGATAGATGCAGGAAGAGCCTAAGAACTCCAGCTTCTTACATCCATTCTTCCAAGCAGAATGAATCACATTCATCTCTAAAATCATATTGTCATACATAAAATCTGCAAGTGCACTCTGGTTCGCAACGATACCACCAACCTTAGCCGCTGCAAGGAACACGTACTCAGGCTTCTCAGCTTCAAAGAAAGCCTCTACCTGATCCTGACGTGTAAGGTCAAGCTCTGCATGTGTTCTTGTAATAATATTAGTGTAGCCTTGACGCTCTAACTCACGAACGATTGCGGAACCAACCATTCCACGATGTCCGGCTACATATATTTTCGCATTCTTCTCCATCATAATATATACATCCCTTCTATATCAATCGGACAGGAATATCCTGTCCGATTCGCATGTCCTGCTGTCAAAATTTAGTTCTGAGTTGCTTCCTTAACCGCACGCTCTCTCTTTGCTAACTCTCTGTCATGCTTAGCCATAATCTCAACTAACTGCTCATAGCTTGTCTTCTGTGGATTCCATCCAAGAACAGTCTTAGCCTTTGTAGGATCTCCCCAAAGATTATCAACATCTGTAGGACGATACCACTGCTCATTTACACATACAAGCATCTTACCTGTCTCTGCATCATAACCCTTCTCGTCAACGCCTGTACCTTCCCAACGAATCTTAATTCCGTTCGCTGCAAAAGCCTTCTCTGTGAAATCTCTAACTGTGTGCTGCTCACCTGTAGCGATAACGAAATCATCAGGTGTCTCCTGCTGTAAAATTAACCACATACACTCAACATAATCCTTAGCATATCCCCAGTCACGAAGAGAATCCATATTACCAAGCTCTAAGTGATCCTGCAAGCCCTCTGCGATACGTCCTGCTGCAAGTGTAATCTTTCTTGTAACGAAGTTCTCTCCTCTTCTCTCTGACTCGTGGTTGAAAAGAATACCGTTAACAGCGAACATACCGTATGCCTCACGATACTCCTTTGTAATCCAGAAACCATACTGCTTAGCAACAGCATATGGGCTGTATGGGTGGAAAGGTGTTGTCTCTCTCTGAGGAACCTCTTCAACCTTACCATATAACTCAGATGTAGAAGCCTGATAGAACTTTGTCTTCTTCTCCATACCAAGAATTCTAAGTGCCTCTAAAATACGTAATACACCGATAGCGTCAACATCACCTGAGTACTCAGGTACATCGAAAGATACCTGTACATGAGACTGTGCTGCAAGATTATAAATCTCATCCGGCTGTACTAAATTGATAACACGAACTAATGAAGAAGAATCTGATAAATCTCCATCATGTAATGTAATCGCATTCTTTGCAATCAAGTGATCAATTCTTGATGTATTAGAGATTGATGCACGACGAGTAATACCATGTACCTCGTAGCCCTTCTCTAAAAGGAACTCTGCTAAATAAGAACCATCCTGTCCTGTAATACCTGTAATCAACGCTTTCTTCATAATTATTCACCTTTCTTTAATACGCGTCCTGCGTTATACGCATCTTGCGTTATCTTTCACTATATTAGTCTGACCAGCTGTCACTCTCTCAGTTGCAAAGGCTATTATACATAAGACTTTGTAACTGGTTTAGGGTTAATATTGTCTTTTTTGTGGATTATATTGACTTTTACTTTTGACTGTTATAGTCTAATCCCATAGACTTACTATATATAAACTACAGCAAATACACAAGTCCATACTTTTAAATCATCAAAATTGCATAGAAAGGAATCGAAAATGGCTGTTTCACTTTTTACAGGCTCTACCGTAGCCTCCAAACGAATTATCTACACCGCATCCGACTTTGCCAAATTTAATCTTATATTTCTGCAGGAGACCGGAGAACTGACCGCCCAAAAGCCTCATATCAGTAAGCGAGACGGACTTAACTCCTACCTGTTTCTTATGGTAGAAAGCGGTTCCGGAATCCTTATCTATGGCGGAGAAACCTACCAGCTTAAAGAAGGAGACTGCGCCTTTATTGACTGCCGCCTTCCCTACAGCCACCAGTCCTCCATGGACCTTTGGACTCTTAAATGGGTTCATTTCTACGGAAACTCTGTAAAAGGTATCTATGACAAATATGTAGAACGTGGCGGACAATGCTGCTTTAAAACTGCATACCCTGAAAGATTCCGTGAAGTACTTGGCACACTTTATGATATTGCCTCCTCCGAGTCGTATATCAAGGATATGGAGCTTAACGAAAAGCTGAATGCTCTTCTCACACTGCTTATGGCAGAAAGCTGGCATCCCGATGTACAGTCTGTGGGAACACGTAAAAAGAAAGACCTTCAGGAGCTTCGAACCTATCTTGACGAACACTATCAGGAACGAATCACTCTTGACGATCTTTCTGAACTCTTTTTTATTAATAAATTCTACCTTACCCGCATCTTCAAGGAGCAGTTTGGTGTATCCATCAGTAACTATCTCCTACAGGTGCGCATCACCCATGCCAAGCAGCACCTGCGCTTCTCCGATATGCCTATCGAAAAAGTCGCTGCCGAAATCGGCGTTGAGGATGCCCGCTACTTCACCCGCATGTTTAAGAAGGTGGAGGGCATGACACCGGGGGAATATCGAAAGAGGTGGTAGGTTATGCTCTACTTGTATATACAAATAGGCGACCATAGGTCGCCTATAAAATCACTAAAACTTTCCTCCAACAATGCACTTTGCTGCAGCATTCATACTTGCAGTTCTCTCTAGTTCATTCTGCCGAATCTTGTAATCAATAGATTTGTTTAATGCAAGAATACTGCTTCGTGATACTGTATGAAGCACAACTTTTCCTGCATTAGCAGTAGACATCGGCTTTGACTTCTCAGACATCAATTGCTCAATTCTTGACATTAACTCACCTCCAAAGATATTATATCTAAATAAAGTATATAATATACCCCTTATTTTGTCAAATATGCGTTTTACACATCATTATTCAACAGGAAACAAATTTCCATTATATGGTACAAACGGAGTCCAGGCTGTCAACTCTTCAAATTCCAAGCTATATAATCCATGTGGTGAATCAGGAGACTTTCTACAGATACATCCCGGATAATGAATCATTATAAAGCTGTCTGTCTTTGCCTCTGCCGAAGATGTCGCATCTAAGATAATTTCTCCTATCGCCTGCTTCCCGTACCCATCAATGGTATATAATTCGCACACCCACACAAACTTAGGAAAGATAGTTTCGTTATAAACATCTCGTGCTGCAACATTACCAGTTTGAAATTGTTCATGTCGAGTCTTTAACAAAGTCCTTGATGATGCCATAAATAATCTTATTGCAATTGGATTATCTTTACATCCTATATCCGAACATATATTTCTAATTCCAAGGCCTTGATGTGCCAAGATACTAGTACAAATATCATACGCATCTGCCGCTTCCAAAAACATCCTCTTATATAGCGGAACCATCATGTACTCTACTTCGTATGTACCGAGCATAAAAATCCTTCGCGTGCTTGTCACTTCTTCCTTACAATCCAACAGTGTATACGGTTGCAAATTATCATCCATAATACAATATGTTTCAACACTATCTGCCGAATCACAAATCCATAAATTTTCTTCAGAATCATTGCTAAATACACACTGAACACGACTAGTCAATTTATCCTTGTTGATTAAACCATGTCCTATCCCAATAACAGAATGCTTACTTTGTTCATTAATCTTAATTCCCAAAGCTACTGGTATCCCAGACTCAATATAGTAATGCATAATTCTTTTAAATTTGACATTTTTCATCTTTTGTGAGGAATACAATCTAGGATAAAATCCTATTTCCGAAAAAATCTTTGATAACAATTCATATCTTAATCCCATTGTAGGTAAACAACGTTCATAGCTATTCGCCTCTGCAATTCTACTAATTTGGCTTGGCAAAATAAAATGATAATCCTGATAAGTCCGACTATAGTAATCCATTAAATTCAGAATCGTAATTTCAGCACAAGATGTTGTCTCTCCATCCTGCATAGAATATGGAAAAGCTTTTACTCTCATTCTTTTACCATATGCAGTTACATCATATTCAGTGATTCTAAGATAAGCACTATCTTTTTCCAAGAAATACCGAGGATTTAACAATGTTCTTCCAACTGACCGATTTACCAATGGTCGTATTACAATACTTCCTATAAATCTATCCTCTAATTCCTGCAAAGGCATATCTGAAAACGCTTTATCAAAATAACCATCAAAAAGTAAAATACGCCTGCAAAAACGACTATGATTAAAATATTTACAAGAATAATAGAAATAATAACTATCTCTGTAAACTCGATCCACATAATTTTCTTCTGTTACAATTGTAAATTCCTGCAAATGTGAAAAAATATCCCACAATATTTCATATGACTTATCATGTGATATACAAAAGTTTATTCCTTTATCATGTGTCTCATCATCAATCTTTAAAATCCATGATATATATATTCTCTTATCTTCCTCTGTCCGTACCTCAAAAATATGATTTTTCACCTAACAAGCTCCTTAAAAATAAAAGTCAAAGCCATCTCCATCACGTCGTAATACCTTTTTATCACACAGAATCTTTAATAAATTATCTATTTCACCTTTCCTGAATATACATGAATCCACTCTTCTATAAGGGCACATCCACTCTTTCTCCGAATAATCACATCCCTCATCCATATACAATTCATAAATTTGTGTCAGATAAATTTTCTTCCCTAGGTTATGCATTTTCCATTTCAAAATTTTAAAATAAATACAACATAATGAATCATCTATATAATACAGAAAATTATTATTAATCAAGGCTGCAGCAACACTTTTTCTAATCCCTTCATCATCAACCTTGCCACCACCCAAAATTTCAATGAAAATACGACGCAAAAAGGTAATTGTAATCTCCTTGAAAGAAATCGAAATTCTTGTATTAAAAAAAGGAGTACTATGCGGAACCGAACTATCATACTGCCATACTTCATCGCATTCTTCCCGCATCTCTTCTGTCTCTCTTTCGGCTTCTAGCAATACAGCCATGATAAACTTAGCCTCATCTTCCGTTGTATGAAACTCTTTCATCAAACAATCCTGTACCGCTTGTGGAGTGCCCTCCATTCCATACTCTCTTTCCATAATAATACACATACCTTTCCATTCCTTGCAAACCTTCCAATGCTTTCGCATCATATACAGGCCATATATTTGCGCAAAAACTCTATTTCTATTTGAAAAACCTTTTCACACCGGCATCCTATTTTTTAACTACTTATAATACTGGGCATACCACTGTGCGAACTTGCGTAATCCATCCCTAAGACTTGTAGATGGTTTAAAGCCATAGTCACGCTCCAAGGCTGATGTGTCCGCATAAGTAATCGGCACATCGCCCGGCTGCATCGGTACCAGCTCCTTATGCGCCTCAAAGTCATAATCCTGTGGCAATACACCTGCAGCCATCAGCTCCTGCTGTAAAATATCTACGAAATCCAACAGATTCTCAGGCTGATTATTACCGATATTATACACTGCATATGGTGGAATCGGAAGTCCGTCCTCGCCCTTCTGGCAAGCCGGAGCCTTCTGCATTACACGGGAAATACCCTCTACAATATCATCCACATAAGTAAAATCTCTCTTACAATTACCATAATTAAAAATCTGAATCTTCTTACCTGCACGAAGCTTGTCCGTAAAGCCAAAGTACGCCATATCCGGTCTTCCTGCCGGCCCATAAACTGTAAAGAATCTCAAGCCCGTAGATGGTATATCATAGAGCTTGGAATACGCATGTGCCATCAACTCATTAGACTTCTTCGTCGCTGCATATAAGGATACCGGATTATCCACCTTATCCTCTGTAGAATACGGAATCTTCGCATTCGAACCATATACACTGGAGCTTGAAGCGTATACTAAATGCTCCACCGGAAAATATCTGCATGCCTCTAAAATATTGTAGAATCCAATCATATTAGACTCAATATAAGCATCAGGATTCGTAATCGAATAACGAACGCCTGCCTGAGCAGCAAGGTTAACAACTACCTGTGGCTTATGCTCCTCAAACATACTAAAAATCAATGCCTTATCTGCAATACTTCCTTTCACAAATGTAAATGCAGAGCTGGAATTCAATTCCTCTAATCTGTGCTCCTTCAAGGATACATCATAGTAATCGTTCATATTATCAATGCCGATAATCTTTGCTGTTGGGTAATCTGCCAATAAACGCTTCACAAGATTAGAACCTATAAATCCGGCTGCGCCTGTGACTAATATTGTCTTACCTGTTAAATCAATACTTTGTTTTGTCATGTCTCTCTCCTAACATTTTATTTTTTCACACTCTATACATATACCGCAAATCAAAATAAAAAGCAAGAACAACCCATCAGCTGACGGGTTGTTCCTTCTTATAATTATGAAAATGTAAATTCTTAAATACATGAACCATCCAACACAGTGTTATGGTACTCAGATATCCGATTGCGTCAAAGACGATATCCTCCCACAAGCCATATCTCTGGGGAATAAACATCTGGTGAAACTCATCAAAGCAGCTATATGCAAAGCAAATCAGAATCGACCAAATCAGCTTCTTATAATAGTGTTCCTCATCACAACGAATCGCCCAAAAAGCAATCATCCCGAGCATACCATATAATATAATATGCCCCCAATCCCGCACAGTAAGACCCATAATCCACGGTTGACATGACAAATATTGATAGCCTGACATCTCCTCAATATTCAGCACGACTGCTATTCTCTCAGTCAGCTCAACAGATGGTCGCCCCGGCTGATGGGATAATAAAAAGATAGCAAACATACTAATCATTACCATTCCTACACAAAAGAAATGCTTTTTCCTCATACATATCACTCCATTTCAGTCCTGATATGTATTATTATATTATATTTTTCAGACTTTATTCAATATTTTCAGAATATTTAATAATTAATTCGCACTATGCAGGTAAATCCCCTTAAAAGTATCTGCCTGCTCCACTGTACCAAACTTAAACACCATCTCTGAGCGTACAGCATCTAAAATACCTACAGATAACTTCTGCTCCTCTTCTCCATCGGTCAGATGTTTCTCAACTACGCCAATTGACTCACCATCCACGATAATCTCACAGCTGTTATCACCGGAAACAAACGCAAAATCGATACCAAGCATCACATCTTCGAAGTCATGGCCTGTCATAGTATAAATATAAGTCTCTCCATCTCTTGTAAAATTATCCACAGAATACCATGTAAACGTCTCAAAATACTCTGCCATCTCACTCAACGGCTCTACCTCACTATTATCATAGCCACTGTACTTCTTAACCTCTGCATCAATAATCTCTGATAATAGATACGCATATAGCTGATGTCCCGTATCGTTTGGATGCACACCGTCATCTGTCAATTCATCAAACGCTGCATACTCTCCACTCGTAAATCCCTCTATCGCATCTACTACCGGAATACCATAGTGCTCAGCAATGGCTTGAATCCTCTGCGCCGTCTCAACATATCCTGCCTGCGTTGCCTCAAGCATCGCAATCGTAGAACACTTCGGATAACTAGCTCTAATAGCTCTGATAATCGGCTCGTAGAACATATCAATACTGTCTGCACTATCCTTCTCACCGTAACAGATAACTGCTAAGTCATACGCAACACCATCATCAAGCATCATCAGGCTTGTATATCCCGCATAAGCAGAACTGTCCTCCGATGCCAGATTGGTAACATTCACATCTATGCGATATACCTGCTCCAGATACAGCTCTATCGTATTCACCCAACTATACTCCGGCTTGGTAGTTCCATTCGCTGTCGCTACAGTATCTCCTACTACCAATATATCGACATCAAAGCCATCCTTGAGCTTCTGGTAGAACGAATCCTCCTTCTCAAGCTCAACTCTACGTGCCGCCTCTTCTTCTGCTGCCTTCTGAGCCGCTTCCTTAGCCGCCTGCTCTTCCAAGTCTCTCTCCGCATCCACCTGAAGCTTAACCTCTTCCCAGTGTGCCTGTGTCTGCTTCTCCTCCTGCAGATATGTATACATCATGTACACCAGTCCCACAATCAACAATACCGAAAGTATTACAAATAAGATGTTCCACTTGGTATTATAGTGAATCTTTTTAACTTCCTTTTCCTCAAATTCATTTTTCTTCATAACGCTCTCCTCATCACTAAAACAATACACTAATAGGTATATTATCATAGATTGGAGCGGTTTGCTACAAAAACTGTGCTTTATAAATTCCAAAAGGGCTGATGTTCACATCAGCCCTCATAATCAAAAAACTATTTCATAGCGTTAATACACTACCGTGCCAAATAAGTTGATGCCTGCTTATATGTTTTTGCATAATAAGCATGGTTCGCCTCTATTCTTTCCATTGAAGCTTGTCCAAGTCTATATATCACAAGAAGTACAAATGCCTGCTCTCTCTTAAAATTGATTGTCATTCCAGTAACTAAGTAATCAATTGCATTCAGCATGGCTCCTACTAATCCTATCTCTTTCTTACCAATAACAGCAATACCTCTGACAATCATTCCTATTGTAAACTTCAAATCAATTTTAATATTCTTAACCTTAACGCTAACACCTCTTGAGCAATCCCTTCCATCAATCACCACTACTGAGGCAGTTGGTATTTCCGGATCAATACAATTTGTCATACGCCCAATCCTTTCACATGTGTTAAATTATTTTCATAAATTGTATACGGTTGCAATGATTCACTTACTGTATAAATATGTTCTGTATCCGTATCATAGTCCTTATACTGTATTTCCTTCATATCATGACGCAAAATCCATGGTTCCCTCTCCCATGTTGCTGCAGTCTTCTCCCAAAATTCATTTTCCTGTATCGGATTCCTCTTGGAATTCACCATCGGGCGAAAGCTCAATAGCTTAAACGGTATAAACACCGTCAAGACCCTCTCATCCCATAGCTTATCCTGCAGAAAAGATGGGGATGACTTGTCAACTTCTTTGGTCATAGATTACCTTCCCTAGATAATAGATTTGAACTTTAGAAATGCACATATCAAATCGTTCTCAATAGAAGGTATCACTCCTCTAGCTATATATCCGATCGAAATATAAAAACTCGTGATTTTGACATTTCATCCCCTCAAAATAAGGGGTAACTGCAAAATCATGAGTTACTTGTCTTTATTCTTCTCTCGCCTTCAATTGCGCCTCAAGCTGCGCTATCCTTCGTGCATACTCTTCCTCTCGTTGTGAAAACTCTTCCTTCTGCAACGCAAACTCTTCCTCACGTTCCTTCAACTCCTGCTGCAGCTTCTCCGCCATCTCAGCCTTGCGATATATGTCGCTTGGTAATTCCAATACTGATTTTGTCACTACGAATACCTCCTCTGCATAGTGCTGCTGCGCATGAAATACACGCTCCGCCGCAAGATTGATAAACTTCACATAATCCTTGTACTCCAGGCTTGATATATTCCCTGCCCCGTACTCTTCTTCTAAGATTACTATAAGACTTCTCACATACTCTGTCAATTCGTTTTCCTGTATCGGATTCCTCTTGGAATTCACCCTCGGGCGAAAGCTCAATAGCTTAAACGGTATGAACATCGTCAAATGCTTCTGTCTGATATCCTCCAGTGAATACGTCTGAATCCGTATCGTCGGTACTTCATAGCGATGACTGCTTCCATCCGGAAAAATCACATTACAAACCAACTTCTCCGGCAGTGACGCATTGCATGCCGGATACAGAACCGTTGAGTTCGGAAAATATAGTGTAAACACATTCGGCGCATCCATCTGAATCCCATGACGTAGTGCTGTATGAAAATCATACTCAATCATACGAACTACCATATCACTGTCATTTGTCATCTGACACTCTAAATGGTATAAGTCCTTCTCATCCACCAGTAGAACAATATCCGAATAAATAACTGTCTTATTCCCCTCAGGTACAGGATATTCCGTCTGTATAATTCTTATTGCAGTGCCCTTGGGATATTCCTTCCCAAATGCTTCCTTAAACAAAGGAAACAACTGGTTCGGCATACGGTCTGCAATAGACTTTGTAATCTCATCCCATAACTTATCCTGCAGAAAAGATGGGGATGCCTTGTCAACTTCTTTGGTCATAGATTACCTTCCTTGATATTAGATTTGAACTTTAGAAATGCGCATATCAAATCGTTCTCAATAGAAGGTATCACTCCTCTAGCCATATGTCCACTCGAAATGTAAAAACTCGTGATTTTAACATTTCGTTATGTTAACTGTAAGTGACACAAAACTCTATATCCTAAACTTTACTCTTCCTTACTTTTAACCCAATAGCTATTCCTCACAATATATATCTGCACACAAACATCGTCAAATGCTTCTCCCTGAAAATCAAAATTTATTCCCTATTAATTCTGCAAAATCTCCCTCTATATTAACTGAATATCCACCTTGTTCAAAACATCTTTTCATCATAATTTTATTATCTAATCGTGCAAAAACGATTCCTAACTCTAGATATATGCTTTGTATTCTTTTATCATTCACCGAATAATACATTTTTCCAATTTCTAATGCTTTTTCTAGATACTTATGTGCATCCTGATACTGCATCATATCTATAAAAAGCACTCCCATTTCATAGTACAGTTCCACTAATCTTACATAATTATTTCCAGCATTTTGAATCATTAATTTTTCAGCTTCTTTATAATATTTTTCCGTTTCCTTATATTGATGTAAAAAATAAGAGATTACACCTATCTTCTTCAATGATACCGCAACCTGAATTGACTCTTCTCCACTTACAAATTTGTAAATATCTTTTGCCTTTTTTGCTAAGTCTAACGCTTGATACAAATACTTCCCTCTATATTCAACTGTACGATAAATTGTAGATATCTCATCATATATACGTGCTCTCTCAAGTGTATGCTCACTCTCTTGTTCTAACCTTACTCGAACTTCATCTACTATGCGCAATGCCTCTTCTTCCTTTTCACAATTCATAAAAGCAGATGCTATTTTTATTCTAATCATATCTAACTCAGCTTTATCTACTTTGAAACCATTTTTTAGCATTAACTCCGTATCTAGTATTTTCTTATATTCAACAATAGCTCTTTTATGCTGTCCCAAAACCGAATGTATCTCCGCTTGTAATAATAACAGATTACCATCGTTTGGTGCATATTTTAATCCCTCTTTTGTCTTTTCCAAAGCCCCGTAATAATCTCCTTTTTCAGACAAGATATTTGCCTTTACAAAACATAACTCCCTTTCATATTCCATATCACCTGGTAGAGCAATTTTGTTCAAGTAATGGTATATTTCTTCTGCTCTATTTATTTTATGCATATACACATAGATATTCAGCAATTTACGCACCATCACAAACAACCTATCATCCGGTTCTTTTTTTATTGTTACACACAATGCATCTGCCAAAATTAGAACTGACATCAGCTTCTCATATCCCTCATTTATCGCTTCATCCAATTTTTCCGTTAGAATTTCAATCATATTCCCATACTGCCCTACTTGAAATTCTGTATAACTACATATACTTTTGGAAATAATTGGATGTATTCTATAGCCTAAGCCACTTTTCTCTAGCCATCCTTTTCTATAAAGCCTTGCGAAGAAAAGTGCCGAATCAATTTCTGCATCTGCACTCAAAAGCGCCATCAACATATCTATATTATGAAACTCATATGGAAATCTAGAAAAAGCAATTAACACTTTCTTCTCTTTTTCATTTAATCTGGATATATCAAATAGCTTTTTATATTCCTCTTCCAAAACTGCATAATCATCTTGCTCATTACAATAAGATAACTTAAAATCTTTTTCTTTTAGATTCAAACTTAACTCTTCTAAGCTCCACATGTTATCGTTAGCAATACATGCCAATAAATGAATCGTCATAGTATGTTTAGCCGCAATTGCTTCTACTAATTCCCTTACTATTTCTTGTTCTGCTTGCATGCCTTGATATTCTTTACGAAATAACTCTATACACTTATCTCCACTAAGCTCTTTAATCTCATACATCTCAAAATCAGGCAAATAATTGCAACGAGATGCAATAACTATCTTTCCGTGAAATCCATATAACTTTTCTATGCTCTTATCATCCGATATTGTATTATTCATATTATCGATAAATAGCACACTCTCACAGCTATTCCCTATACCATACAATTTCTTCCACGCTGACTCTACGTCAATCTTGTAGTCGCCTGTCTTGTTATATGACATACTTTGATAAACTGTGTTATCCATCGTTTGACTATAGCACATATAACCAATTCGTACTTTTCTCATATTATCATGCGACTTATCTTTCCAAATATTATATATACTATTCAGTATTTGTGTCTTGCCAATCCCCCCCTGTCCACTTAGTAAGAGATACTTATTTCGAGCCATCAATCCCTGAATATCTTCCTCTTCCTGTTCTCTCCCCATATAATAATTTGAAATAGATATTCTCCCACCTACCGTAAAGCAGGAATCAAATCCACTATATTCTTTCTCTATTTGTTCACTAATTTCTTCTATCCTTTTAGAATCTCTTGCCGTTTGTATTTGCAACTCTGCTGTTTGTCTCTGTAAATCTTCTATTTGTATATCATGTTTATAATTACATAGCTCTTTGCAAGAAAGCATATTTTTTTTGAAACTGTCAAAAAAGAAATCCAAAATCAGCTCCATTTCTTCGAATGTAAGGTGTTTTTCTTCTCTTTTCATTTGTTCCTTTATGAGTTGTTTTAACCATTCTTTCAGATTAGCATAACCAATCTCGTCATATTCGTAATATTCAATATATGGCCTAAGCAACACAAGAACCTTTCCAATATATTGATTTCCAAATTCTTTCTCACACTCTTCAAATGTTTTTCTTATTACATCAGCCAACTGTTTTTCCAGCTTCTCTGAAACTTCAGTATTAATCAATTCCCGTCCATCCATTAAAGATTCTACTGATGACAAAATCACTGCCAGCAACTGAATTGGAATATTTCCTGTTATTATACCCGCCACATTCAGAGTTATTTCTGTTCCTTTATAAATAAATGAAATAATATTTTTTTTATCCATAGTACCTTATGCCCTCCATATTAAAAACTTACCACATTCCAATTGACTACCTCATAGAATTTTCACGCAATAAAGCAAGCTCTACATGACACTCGTTTACATAATTATTCATATCAAATTTATATTTCCATGTCAATGTACTGTAACCGTTCAACAAAAAAAATTCCACTGGATATTACTCCAATGGAATGTAAGCGTTCAATAGCAAAGTGCCAAAAAGCCAGTAAATGCAAGACTTTCAACCACTTTTTATTAGCAGAATCACCTGGTTTTGCAGGCTTTATTGCATGCTTTTGTTCGAGTTCCAAGCCTTCCATGAGCCATCGAAACTCTTGCCAGGATATCGGTTTTACCTCGCTTTCTTTACGAGGCCATTTGAAGTTACCGTTTTCTAATCATTTGTATAATAGGCCGAAACCATCACCTTCCCATAGAAGGACTTTTATTCTATCCCTACGTTTACCGCCAAACAGAAACAGACTCTAGGAGAATGAATCCAGATGTAACTGTTCCTGTACAACAGAAGCAAGACCATCTATGGACTTACACATATCGTATATCCACATGCGATATAGATATTTTCGCAACTGTGATATTGCCTAACATACACTTTGCAGTGCCATGAGTACTGCTTGTATAGTCTGTTGACTGGTACCTTCAGCAATCTCGAGTGTTGCCTGAGGTAATCGTATAACAACGGCTGCTTGTGTATTCGATAATGGTGATTCTATTTCCAACTTTTTAAAAGCAACTGGTTTCTCCATAACCGATAATGGAACGGGAAGATTATTACAAAGTTCTTCTCGCAAAGCTTTCAGATTTCTGTAGTATGTCTGCTCACAGATATCATTAGCCATACACCAAGCAGTTACAGTCATTCCACTGGATTGACATTCCTGAATGAGAGTTTTCCATTGCTCTCGTTTAATATATTTTCGTACTCTCGTTACTTGATCCATAGACACCTCCAACTAGCGTTACTGTACACAACTATATCTAGCATTACTATACAGTTGTGGTGAGGTTATTGTCTCATGGAATGAGAGGTGATTAATTCTTCTCTTGCCTGATTCAACTACTAGAACTGCTCTGTTATTTTGTCCCCACTGTATCCAAGAATAGATCTTTACAAAATTCCTTTATTCCTTCTATTTGAGTGGCCTGATCTTTCCGACAAAAAATATAAAACATATCCCCGTCAACTTTCTCTGCTTTCAGCGTACTACACACTTTGTCAATTGGAAAGACATTTTCATTACCTCCATCCTTAAATACAATTAATGTTTTTCTCAGATATTCTTTCGAGAAATTGCTATTAAACATATTAGTTTTTAATATCACAAAATCACATTTCATTTTATTCTTGTTTGCAAACTGTTTTAAGCATTTGCAAAATGCTAATCTTCTCTTAATTCCTGTTATATTATTTTCCAAAGATTGCCTAATATCATTTTCAGCTTCATTCATTTCTTCTTGAGCTTTCTTAGCATCCTTCAATTCTTTCTTAATCTTTTTGATGAATGCGTCATCTATAACAGTAAATGACGGAATATCTTTAAATTCACCCTTTGTCATCGTTGATATATATTCATCAAAAATTTTATTTAACTTTTCTCCTCCAAGTCCGTCCATATATCCTAAATATTCAGCTTCAGACTTCCAAATAGGGTGTCTTCTATTTTGTCTATTCAAATACTCTGAGCTAAGCTCGTCAATAAACATATTTTTATACAGATAGACTAAATCATCGTCACACAGAAGCGAAATCTTAATCTTTTTGTTTAATATAACCCCTTCACTACTCAGTGCTGCTTCTGAAAAAAGCCGACCTTCCGATGTATTAAGTTTCTCATTAAGTAACATAATAATATGTTTAATAATATATGCTTCGTATAACACTACTGGATGATTCTGAATCCACTTTCTTTCTGCGTCATGAGCATAAGCTACATTTTCGATAATACTTAATGCACCCTTTTTATATGCTATTTGATATTTACCATTATAATTAACTATTGTTAACGCATTTAACAATCTTTCATAATCTATGTCCACAGTTTCAAAACCTGTTATGTATGCATCCCTTATAAGATAATCCAATCTGTCTACATCTATAACTTTCGAGTTTAACATAGAAATAAAACAATTCTTTATCTGCTCTTCTTTGTTTGGATTTTCATATTCGTATCCTGTAATACATCTAGCAAAAAACTCTTTATCATCTGGCGATTGCAAAAATGTCTTATAATTTTTAATACCAATTATTACACTCATCAATTCGTGAGGGGCCGCAGCACGAGCCTCCTGCTTCTTTAAAAACTCTGCAAAAGATTGTTTCTCTACCAACTCCGCAATTCTATCATGTAATTGTACAGATTGAAAATTTTCATTCTTATAAAAACATTCTCCCGTATGAGAAAAAGGCGCATGTCCAACATCATGTAACAAGCAAGCTAATCTATATACTTCAGCAATCTTTTCTACATCCTTACGCTCCATAATTCCTTTTTCCACAATCTCGTTAATCATCTGCTCAGATGCAATTCCACTCAAATAAAAAACACCAATAGAGTGAACAAATCTATTATGAATTGCTGACGAATAAAGAGGAGAATAACTTGTTTGCACGATTCTCCTCAATCTTTGAAATTCAGCCGTATCAATAATATCTGTTACATACTCTACTGGTATATGAACATAACCGTATATAGGATCTTTTAACTTCTTACACTGCATTTTCTCTCTTTAACACCTGCACTGTATCATCATTCATAAAAGCCATCATTACATCAAATGCAAGATATGTTCTGAAACGAACGATCAAATCAGAAACAGTCTTTCCTTCCCTCAAAGCTATAGCTGTTCCCGCTTCTTTTTCTTCGAAAAAATCAGAGTAATTATGCAACATAAGACTCGTACTCTCTCTAGAAAGAATAAGAACTGCTTTTTCTCCCTTATTATTTAAATAATGTACTACCTCGGCCCCATAAGTCTCCAGTTCAGCATATGTTACTGTATACTGACTAAGATCATCATCTTTAGTTTTTAAAATCTCAATCAACGCATTAGCTGCTAAATCCTCAATACCAATATAAAAGCACATTTTTATAACCTCTTAACCTAACTTGTATAATTTATATTATGAAAAGAAAAAATGTTGTACACACGTCCAACACATTTATATTTTATTATAAGCAATAACACCTGTCAACATCCATAAACCACTCAAAATATATTTCGGCTATTTTCACAGATTCCTTAGCCATTTTGGGTAATTATGTTTACCATACTCATCAACCGCCAAACCAACACTGCACTCAAATATCCCACCGCATCAAAAACTATATACTCTAACTTTGCTGACCTTTCTGTTACAAACAACTGGCATAATTCATCCATACAACTAAAAACCAAGCAAATAACAACTGTCCCAAACGCTCTTCGTCACAGTTTACTCTTAACAACACTTTCCAATGTCTTAAATACCAGCAAGCCCAATATCGCATATAAACCAATATGACGATACGCACGCAAGTATAGTCCAAAGAGTAAAAGCATCGTCGAAATATGGTTAACACCTGGTACATTGTAAGCGCTTAATAACAAAGTACCTTTAAAATATGATTCAAACAACTAGCACTCTTAGCAAAGGGCGGAGCCTAAGCTCCGCCGCACTGTCATTCCTATTTTTAGTTCTAATTTATTTTGGCAAAAATCAAACATGCATCCTTATGACCACTTATGAACTATTCTCATTTCCATTTCTACATTAAAGCCGCCTTCAAAGCTAATGGCAGGCTGTGCAGCTTGATAGATAAGATATGCCTTTAATGAAGGAGGTGCAAAATGTTCTTCCCAATTACATGTCAAAATAATTACTTTACGCAATAACAATACAAACTACTCCTAATAAAAGTAGCACAAAAATATATCTAGCTACTATATCAAATAAAAACATCTTTATCGCTGCAACCTCTGAAACAGAAACAATCTGTTCAATATATGAATCAATTCTTACATCCTGAGGTATACTCAAATTGAAAGATTTCAATTTATTCTTATAATTGTCACATCGTTGTTGCAAAGACAAAGTTGGTCCCCCAACCATAAGAAATATATTCTGATAAAAGATAAGATTATTATTAAGTGGTTTATGATTATCAATCCACCAATAGCAAACTCTTCTCATAACCTTGCTCATATTTAAAAAAGGAACAAATGAAACTACATTAATGAGCATTCCTATCACCAATATGATTAGCACTGCACAGAAAACCCAGCTTTTCATAGACTCTGCAAATCCATCTAACGAAATAACAGCTACGATAAGTGCTGTCCAAAGCGCTAATGCTGCAGCATGTTTCGCCTCAGCAAACTTTACCCACTCCGAAACATCTGCATAGATCTTTTCTAAATCCTCCTGAATGTTGTTACTATTTGTCATCTGTCCATTCCTCCCACTGTCATTTTTATCAACAACATCCCCTATTCATTCATCTGAAGGGATTAACCTTTCTTCTTTCAAGAAATGATATGCCTTTTCCAATATATCATCAAAGGACTCCATCTTCTTATCTTCAAGCTTTATGGCCTCCTCGTATGTATACCATGCTCCCTTTTTATTCGAAGAAGGCATCTTACCATCATCGTCCTTCATGCTCACAATATCATTCGCCTTGGTAACCAAGAGCACAATTCCCAAAATAGAATCTTGTGTTTTCAACTTTCTATTTGCAGAATAAAATGATAAAATATCATTTTCCTTACTCAGTTCAATCTCCAAATTATACTTCTTTGCATATCCCTTTTTCACATATTCAAAATATCCTGTATTCTGAGAAACCTGAACACATCCAAAGCTCCACCCATGCTCTGCATGTTTCGTTAACCAAAATTTTCCATTGTTATAACACAAACAAGCTACATGAAACTCAAATTTGGACTTTTTTCCTACCAGCTTTGTTTCTGAACTTTGTTTCATAGCCTCTTCCTGCTTCTTAAAGCTTTCAACCAAGGCTCGCACCTCGTCCTCACGCACTGCATTCTTATAGATATTCTCCAAGCTCATCACAGAATACCGGGTATCATTCAAGAACTTATCGCCATGCTTCTCTATATTGGCATACAATAATGAATTCTCAAACGCATCATATTCAAACATCTTCTTCCAACACTCAAGCTTAGAGCCCGTTGGCTCCTGCTGACAAAACATGATAATGGGATATAAACGATTCTCCCAAACGCCCTTCATCGTAACGTAATTGACAATCCTAAAATTCAAATCCAAAATATTTAATTTATCTTTGTTCCCATCCTCTAATTTAATTAGTAAATACATCAGCTTGGGTGATATAATCATCTGCTTCTTCTCTGCAAACTCACACAATCGAAATCCTTCGTCAATATCCGGTCCCATAAAGTCAAGATGCTCTAAATCATTATTGATTTCCTCATTACTATAATTCGTAGACTTATATGCCAAATTAGGATATCCACCTGAGCTTATGTGGCTTATATCCCCCGCACAGCTTGCAATCCAAACAGTAGTCTTTATATCAAAATACTGCCTATAAATCTGCTCATGCTCTTTCTTGACATCATTTGCCTTTTGTTCATCATAATTCTCTGCAATAAGAGTATTAGAAATCGCCTTATTAATCGTCTGATCAATAATACATGTTTTTCGATTATCAATAAGTACAATCGTATTATATATAGCATCCCAAGTAGGAACCTTGCAATATAAAAGAACCTCATCTCCAACAGTCTTCCATAATTGAAATTCTCCAATGTGATTCATCACATTGGAGTTACTGTCTTTACTATCTATCTTGTCACTGTCATCTAGCGCACCATCTCTAAAACGTAACACGCCAAAATTATCCATAACAGACTCATAAAAAGCCGAAATAAACTTCGGCCACATATGCTTATGCCTACTCTTAAAAAGAGTAGAATTCGTCAAATCCATAGAAACATACACATATACCCCTTGTAGTAATTCTAAACTTTCATCAGAAGTATCCGGATGCTTCATCTTCATCCTGCTAAAAATATTCTTTGGCTTATCCTCTTGTGTCATCACCAAATTCCTAATCCTTTTCCTCTCGTTATAATACTTTTAAAAGGTACTCCAAATTTATTTGCTAATTCGGTAATCTTATGTTCAACAGTATCATCAGCCCATACCGCATCCACTTCCGACTGAAAAATACTCTGTGGCATCAAAAATGCAGCCGCAAACTCTTCAGCCTCCCATTCTGTTAAAGATGAACCATCCTTCCCCCGATGAAATTCACCACATATCTTATAATCATCATCATTATCATTAAAATCAAGCATATGAAGGAACAAATGACCAATCTCGTGGGCAATAGCAAAACGTGTGTTCGGTCCTGTGTAATTTAACTCCTTCGGGCTTTCAATAATGAAACGCAAATTATCTTCAGTCGCAATAATCTTAGCCTCTACACATGCATCAAGCTCTGAATTCACTCTGAACTCACCATCCAATTGATGAACTACATCATCAATACTAAAATTAAAATCCAAGTCCATCATTTCATAAAGCTTTTCAGCCTGCTCGTTAATCGTCTGCCTCATCGCTTCTTTATACACACTTTGCATAATACTCCTTTTTGTACTATTCTATTCAGCAGTCAAACACTTCACCACAACCTATTCATGTGTCCTAATGCTAAATGCTACTTCTAAGTTATTATCTACACATCTTCGTAAATATATGTTTGAAAAAATATCCATACTAATCGAATAATTCAACAAACAAAACTAAAGTAATCTAGTACATTTACTCTAAATCTACTTTTATAAATATAATTAGAAATATTTTATCACAAAAATATAACTAAATGCAAGCATTACTATAATCCTAACTCATCCAAACTCTTTTATAAGATGTCCACTCGAAACATAAAACTCATGATTTTGACATTTCGTTATATTAACCGGTCCTACTTTATCTCTTACCATGTATTTTATATCTATCCTTCCACTTTACCAATCCATGACATATCCCAAGTGCCACCATATATCCCACTGCATCCATCAATAAATCCTGTATCTGGAAATCTCTCCCTGGAATAAGCATCTGATGCACTTCATCAAATATACTATAAATCAAACAAACCAAAATCCCCCAGCATAACTTTCTAGATATCCGCTTTTCATCCTTCAAAACCAGAAATACTGCAATACCCAGAAGCCAATATAGGAATATATGAGCAAAATTTCTAATGCCAAGCTTCGTAACAGATAAAATTATCCCTAACAATATATACACAATATCCGTCAAATGAAACTCTGGCTTCTCTTCAACAGTTTCCGCCTTCTCTTCCTTCTTAATCTCGTGCTTAGCATCCTCTACATTGCTTACGACCTGCTTAGATACCTCTTTGGATACCTCTCCATCCTGATGCGAGAAGTAAAAAATCACTCCCATCACCGATAACATAAAAACAAAATATAAAAGCCTAATATTAATGAAATGTTTCATGCTCTCTAACAATAACCTTCCTCTACTTAAACCTCAATTCCATCTTCTGATAGATATTCTTATGAAATGCAATCTGTTCCGCAGTAATATCCTGCACCATATCATGTCGAACACTACCTTTATTCACAAAGACAGCTTTAAATGCTCTAACAATCCATGCCCATGGCAGTAAAAAAGGCTTCTTTTCAATCCAAGGATAATACTTGGACATATAGTTATAAGAAGGGAATAAATACCAA
Source organism: Lachnospiraceae bacterium (assembly GCA_045579665.1). Taxonomy (GTDB): domain Bacteria; phylum Bacillota; class Clostridia; order Lachnospirales; family Lachnospiraceae; genus COE1. Next base: position 4,036 of record JAZNMO010000124.1, on the reverse strand, counting down.
AGTTTCAACTTCCACTTACTTACATTTTCAGTAGCAATCTCTTCTTCCGCATACTTATTCCATATACCATTCTCATCCTTACCGTAAGTTCCGCCATTAACCATATATTCAAATATATCTTCATAAAGCGGTGTTACCGCTTCTCCTTCAAGCCATATCTTAGTCAACCTCTCCATATGCTTTGTAAAGGTCAAAATACCACAACGCACTAACTCCTGCTCGACATAAGCACGATTCATCTGACTACCAAAACGTTCCTGATAAATATGTATATCCACCAGATTACGAATTCCGCATCCCTTTACATAAAAATGCTTTGCCATATGTGCCATCATATACACATAAAACTCATCTATCGAAAAATCATATGTATACTGACAACCTTCTCTTAACACTCTCTTAGAGATATCCTTAAAATACTCATATTGCATCTTATCAACATCTCTTGCATATAAGGACTTGTGCGCTTCCACACACATAAACGGTGCCTTGAAATATGTATCATGATGTTCACCATCTTCCTCTTTGCTCTGATGATACCCTCTTCCAAGCAATACTTTATCAGCCTTCTCCATATCCTCTTCACGAATCAGAATATCAAGATCTCCCATCTCACGCATCTCAGGTGACGGATAGTAGAACTTCATCACAGAACCCTTCATCGGCTGATTCACAATTCCCTGCTCCTCAAATGCTTTACCCAAGCTCTGAAGTTCATTCACCTGCATAACTGTCTTACTCACACTTTGAAGTACGCTCTGCTTCAACACAGGCACATACTTCTCCTCAACCTGTGCTTTCAACAACGCTCCCACGAGCAAATATGTCATATGATTACTCTGTGCAATCTTTACAATCTGCTCCACTGTAATTCCTTCCGGCATCGCCGGAACCTCTTCCGAATACAGCTGTGCTCTAACAAGCTTGGCTGTATATTCTCTCAACTCTTCTCTTAACTTCTCTCTCATTCTCTTCTTTTACCCCTTTATGGACATATACAACTCCATCAATATAGACTTTCTACTGTGATAACATCTCCAATACTTAATACACAGTAAAAATGTATAATACCACTTTCTCTCCTTTAAAAGCGCTATACGCAATCTCACTGACTCTATATTATGCTGTATAATCCTGATGTCCCCTTCAGCCAATTGCAAATCTAAAGCATAACGCATCGTAGCCTCATGGCTACACAATAACTTTTCCAAAAATAAAACTCTACGTTCCATCCCATGCAACATCTTTCCTGATGCATTATCAGCATGTAATCTACGCTTAATCGTTGGAGCATGATATACATAGCAACCTCTCTCACAAAGCGCCATCTTCCACACATATTCATCGTGTGCCCAACCTTCAAACCAATACTTACTCGTTCTCTCAAGAAGCTCTCGTCTAACACACATCGTGCATCCCAGACTTCCAATAAAAATATTATGATAATTCAGCGACTTTAGCTCTATCTCTTCACCATATTCTTGCTGCTTTCCAGCCATCAATCTACTCAACTCTTCGTTCGAAGAAAATGTCTCATACTCCGAACCAAGCACTTGTATCTTAGGATTCTTCTCTAGAATACAAATCATTCTCTCAATCTTATCTAAATCCCAGATATCATCCTGATCACAAAAGAAAATAACATCCCCTTGTGTCTCTCTCATACCATAATAAAAATTATCTTCATAACCAAGATTCTCTTCATTCACACTCAATCTCCAAGAATCCTGCAACAAATATCTCTCTATATATCGCTTCACAAGCTCTACTGAGTTGTCCTGTGAAACATCATCTCTGATAATCACCTCATAAGGCTGCAAGGTCTGTAAGCGAATAGAATCCATCTGCTCTTCCAAGTACTTTGCGCCATTATATATCGCTAACACCAAAGACACCTTTAATTTACACATTACTTACTCCTCAACACTCTCAATAACCAAACCCATGCATAAATCGTTCTCTCATTTATCATCTTCATGTATAACTGTTTCATCCCACGTTTCATATATGGATTTCTCCTATATTGTGGGAACTTATAATCTATAAATACTCTTGTCTTCTTCGCCATAAGATTACGCATCTTCTTATCAGGTATCTTTGAAATGCGCTCCAATGAACTACATAGCAGAATCTTAACACAAAAATACTCCAGCTCATATCGATATTCCTGCATTAAATTATTACCTACATAATACCGGAATACATCCTCTAACACAGAAAAGATATTACCTACCTTCAAACTCTTATTCACATTCATCGTTGATTCTGAACGTTCAACATGAAATACAAATACTTTATCTAAAAACAAAAATTTCTTAATATGTGGAACCAGCTTAATATAAAAGGCTGTATCTTCATAAATATATCCTTCCGGGAAAATTATCTGATTCCCTTTAATAACACTGGATCTTATAAGCTTATTCCAAGCTACCACAAAAGGATTAATAAACATATCCTTACAATCCTTGAACTGCCTCACAGCTCCGCAAGGCGGTAACTTCTTACCAGCTTCATCTATATGAGCATAATTACACTCAACCATATCACAATCATCCGCTAATGCTAGCTGATACATCTCTTCATACATATCTAATGCTACATAGTCGTCAGAATCTACGAATCCTATATACTCTCCTGTTGCAAGAGTAATTCCCAGATTACGAGCAGCTGCCTGGCCTTGATTCTTGGTATGTATCACTTTTATCTTCTCCGGATACTTCTTAGCATAATCCTCCAAAATCTGCTTAGAAGCATCTGTAGAACCATCATTCACTACGATAATCTCTATATCAGAAAATGTCTGCATAAGAAGTGAGTCTATACATTTATTCAAATACTTCTGCGTATTATACACTGGTACGATTACGCTTATCTTTGCCATATGACTCATCCCTCCTTATCTACACAAAATGTCCAATATATAATAATTATACAGTAAATATTATATCATTGCCAAGGATATTGAAATCCTAATATACAATAAACCTGAATGTAAGACTACTTTCATTCAGGTGCTTCACTAGATATCTGTAATAACGTAATTATTACAAATGTTGTAGTTTATTCCGTCGACACGCTCTGCACTAGTTTGTTTGCAACTGTAGTAGAAAAAGATTCCAATACCTGCTTTCAAGCCTTTTTAACCAGTAATAATAACTTCCTTTAAGGACGCTATTCTGTGCCCACCTTACTTAACAGATACTCCACTGCAACAGTACTCCTTAATGATTCCTCCCTACTGTTCCATCTTGTATTAATCTTACACATGAGTAGTAATCACTAAAAAGATTTCCTATAGTAATTAAAGTACACGCTGAAAACTCTTAATAATATCTTGAGTAATTATCTCACAAACAGGTTAATGTGAATATTTTCTATCTTATTTGACGCTTACAACACATATCTGAATGCTCTTTTATCATGGTCAAAAGAACATCAAGATGAATGTAGAAAAATTACGCCCCCAATAATTGTGGCGTTAATTTATAGGTAAGCGCATGGCTTGACCTTTACCTCATATCTAGCTTTGTCATAATAACACTTTTCAGTATATTCATACCGCAAATTTCAAAACTTTAATTATCAAAAAAAAATCCTCTTTTGTATATTATTAAGTGTACGAATACTTATAAAAATATACAAAAGAAGATACCCTTTGACACAAATTCGTACAAAAATCCGTGCCCACTTCCTTGTATATAAGTAATCTATGGATGTATCTAAGCTTCTACGCGCTTCAAATTACTAGTTTTTCGCTAAATAAACCTCAATCTGCAGGCTCAGCCCACAACATAGACTTCCTAACAATAGCACCTTCAAAATATTCAGACTCTTGAACCAACCAAAACCGAATATAGGGATGGAAGCACCCTCTTAAAAATATCACATAAAACTATTACAAATAGCACTATGATAATTGGCAAAAACAAATATTCCATCACCATAACACTAACATTTGCTCCAACTAATTTTACAATTAACTTTTTACTAAATGATAAATACAAGTCGGAAGGCCAAGCGGTCTTAGGAAGACAAC
>JAZNMO010000123.1:0-47485 GCA_045579665.1 Lachnospiraceae bacterium | reverse complement strand
CCATGGAATGGCATCTGCCATTTTGATCCATCTGTTATTTGGATTCATATGAAGACCCAGTGGCTGATTAAAAGAAAGGAAGCTGCTCTGTGTATTATCGGTATATTTGTACATTGATTTTTTACTCCTAAAAGATATTTTACTATAGAAAACTGCACGAAAAAAGTTTTAATTCTCTCATAAACCGTGCACTTTTAGTATAACACTGATAGATAAGGAAGTCAGTAAAATCAATGTTTTAAGGCTATTTTAAATTTAATCAGCAGACACTAATAAGGATTCTTGTCAACCATGTTTTAAAATACTTTCGTTGTCTAAGTGTATCCAGTTTTTCCCAACAAGTAAGCATCGTATCCTGTATCGCATCTGCCGAATCTTCATCATTCATCAGAATAGCAAGTGCCGTTCGGTACATATCTTTGGCATAATATTGCATCAATCTTGTAAATGCATCCGAATCATGACCTTGTGCCTTTTTGATTAGTTCTTCAATATCTCTTTCCTGCATTACCTTTCTCCTACGCGTCGAAGTTGTAAAACCCTTTTAAGAATTCTTATGTTTTTTGTCTTACATATATTAGATAAACAATTTTAAGAAAAAATCTCATTATATTAAAATTTTTTCATTTACTGCATGCATTTCTCAATAGTCGAAAATGTGCGCCGCTAGGCGCACATAGAAAAATCCCACAAGAATATTTCTAACCTTGTAGGATTCAAAATTTACATCTTCTCCAAAAATAACTTTGTATTTTCAGCAATATCATCTTTAAATACTGCTGAACCTGCTACAATTACATTCGCACCTGCTTCGAGATTCATCTGTAAGTTATCCAGATTCACACCACCATCAATCTCAAGGTTCACATTCAGGTTATGCTCATTGATATAGCGTCTTACCTCACGAATCTTATCCGTGCACTCCGGAATATATTTCTGACCGCCAAATCCCGGATTTACAGTCATTACAAGCACCATATCCACCATCTCCATGTATGGAAGTACTTCACTTACAGGAGTTGCCGGATTTAAAGCAATCCCTGCCTTTACCCCAAGAGACTTAATCCTCTGCAAAGTCTCCTCTATACAATCACATGCCTCCACATGGATGGTGATGCTGTCCGCACCACACTTTGCAAACTCCTCCACATAACGCTCAGGCTGGATGACCATCATATGTACATCCAAAAAAGCATCGGTACACGGTCTAACAGAAGACACAATCGGCATACCAAAGGAAATGGATGGAACAAATACTCCATCCATAACATCTATATGGATATACTGTGCACCTGCATTTCTGGTCTCATTAATCTGCTCTCCTAACTTACAAAAGTCAGCTGCCAAAATGGATGGTGATAAATAATTCATAATTAGTATTTCCTCTTTTCTTTTTCTTTCAATTCTTCATAAAACGATACATAATTCTCATATCGAATCTTATGAATCTTACCCTCTGCTACCGCATCCTTAACACCGCATACCGGCTCATGAATATGGGCACAGGTTAAGAACTTACAATCCTCTTCATACTTTGCAAATTCCGGATAATAACCTTTCAGCGCTTCCTTCTCCATATCAAATATGGAAAGCGAACTAAAGCCCGGCGTATCCATAATATAAGTATGGTCGGACACCATAATCAGCTCTGAATGTCTGGTGGTATGCTTTCCACGCTCTATCTTCTCGCTGATAGCTCCTGTCTGCATAAAGGTATCCTTCTGCAAACAATTAATAATGGAAGACTTACCAACACCGCTTGGTCCTGCTACCGCAGTGGTCTTCCCCTCAAGCACTTCTAAAATCTGCTCAAGTCCTTCTTTCTTTAATGCACTGGTAAAGAGTACACTGCATCCGCTCTTTTCATAAATCTCACGGATGGCAGCTCTCTCCTCCTTTGTAGCAATATCACGTTTATTAAAACAAATAATGCAGTCTAATCCCTGCTGACGCATCATCAACAAAAATCTGTCTAACAAATTATAATTTGGTTCCGGCTTGGTAATTGCAAAAATCAACAATGCCTGGTCAATATTGGCAACAGCCGGCCGAATCAATGAATTTCTTCTTGGTAATATCTCTACAATGTTGCCTTTAAAATTCGCAGCGTCCGTTACCTCTATCTCTACATCGTCTCCAACAAGTGGCTTGATATTCTCCTTACGAAACACGCCTTTTGCCTTGCACTCATAGATTCCTTTGCCACCAATATGCACATAGTAAAATCCTGCAATACCTTTTACAATCTTTCCCTGCATTCTCTATTCCTTTTCAAACTGTACAACCTGTTCCTTAGAAACAGCCACTGCTTTCATCTGTGTTGTTACTGAGCCATCCGCTCCCGTAACCTGTACAGGCTCATTCTTAATATAGGTCAAAATCAATGTACCATATGAGGATGTACTTTGAATGTTACTTACATTGATTGGTACAGGGAATGTCGTGATATTACTGTTATACCACAGTCTTTGCTCTCCATCCGCTGTCTTTAAGATAATCTCAGCATTACCACCGACATAATCGCTTGGTGCCTGTACCTTAATATTACACTTATAAATAGCTATCTCGCCACCAATACTAATCTTTAAATCAATCGCTGTACCTGCTACAACCGGCGCATTTGCAGAATAGCTTTGATAACAAACCAACCCTTCCGCATACTCAGAGCTATAGGTCTCTGTAATCTCTCCAATCTCTAATCCTAATTCTTCTATCGCTGCTATCGCTGCTTCTTCTGTCATTCCCAGATAATTTGACACAACAACCTCTTTATGCTCTGTACCAAGACTGATTACAATCTTTACCTCTGAACCAATGTTTACCACCGACTTTGCCGCAGGCTCCTGTGAAATAATCTGTCCCTTGGCATATTCTTCTGAATACACCTCTTCTCTCACAACTCGGAAGCCCTCTCTGTCAAGCTTCGCAATTCCCTCTGCTTTGGCAAGTCCCGCTACATCCGGTACTACAATTCCATTCGCGCCCGCACTGACAGTCAGCACAATCTCTGTACCTAGAAGAATTCTATCCTTGGCATAGATAGCCTCTCCATTCGTAAGCGCTGCACTGATTACAAGCTCCTTATCATACTCAGCAGACTCCTCATACACAGTAGTAGGTACAAGTCCCACTTCATTCAGGTACTTTGTAATCTCCTTTACATTCTTTCCAACAAACTCAGGCATCTCAGCTCTTTCGTATTCCTGTGTCTCACCCTTCTGTGTCTGGTAAAAATCCAAAACTCCCGATGCAACACCGGTAAAGTACAGGATAATACAACCGATTACAATCGCCATGATAACAATCAAAGCAGTAATAATCTTATCGCCCGTTGTATTATAAGAATAATCCTGATAATATTCATCCTCTGTATCCAGTCTTCTCACATTCTGACGATTTACACGGGACTGTGGCTCACTCTCAACAGAAATAGGTTCATTCTTTTTCGAAGCAGCTGCCTTATTCTTCTTTTTCGCAACCGGCTTCTTATCTATATTTTTCTTATCTGCAGGCTTTGGAGCAGCCCCCTGCTTTTTAACCGGTTTCTTACCTGCATCGCTGTCTGCCGGACGTTCTCTATTCACCTTAATCACCTCCGGTATCTCTCTTTCAAATAACTCCGTAGGTTCATTATTCTCCTTCAAAGGTTCATAGTAGGTTTCCTGAAGCTTTCCTGTCGTCACAGATGGCGATATTGTCTCAGAAGATGCTTCTGTCACGACAGCCACTCCACCTGCTTCCGGTACTACTCTTGTCTTTGCACTTTCATCAGCGTCCTCTATATTCACAAAGTCCTCATCCGGATTAATCAGCGAATGCTTCAAATCCTTAATCACAGCATCCATGCTGGCATATCTTCTGTCCGGACTCTTCTGTGTACACTTTAAAATAATCTTCTCCACACTAACCGGAATCTCAGGCACATAAATCCTTGGAGACGGCATCTCATCCTGAATATGCTTAATTGCAATCGAAACCGTCGTATCACCATTAAATGGTACACGACCTGTCAGCATCTCAAACAAAGTAATACCCATGGAATAGATATCACTCTTTGCATCAGAAAAGCCACCTCTTGCCTGCTCTGGTGAGGTATAATGTACAGACCCCATTACATTAGATGTAATGGTATTACTTGACGCCGCCTTCGCAATACCAAAGCCAGTAACCTTAACCTTACCTTCCTTTGAAATGATAATATTCTGCGGCTTAATATCTCTATGAATAATATGGTTATTATGAGCTGCTTCAATTCCCATCGCAACCTGAATCGCAATACTGATTGCTTCTTTTGTCGACAGTCTTACCTTTTTCTCAATGTATTTCTTGAGCGTAATTCCTTCTACCAACTCCATAACAATATAATGAATTCCTGTATCTTCCCCTACATCATACACATTTACAATATTTGGATGCATCAGCCCTGCTGCTGCCTGTGCTTCTACGCGAAACTTAGAAACAAAATTCTTATTCTCCGAATACTCCTGTTTCAAAACCTTCACTGCTACAAAACGATTCAGCTTATTATCCTTCGCCTTATATACATCTGACATTCCGCCCGTTCCGATTTTCTCAATAATCTCGTACCGTTCTCCTATCAGCATCCCTAACTTAATCATACTTCACCTCATCTGCCATTCTTTATTCATGTCTCGAGTTTACGGTGTCCTGCGGCTCTACTAATATAACACCTATATTATCACGGCCGCCCTGCTCATTTGCTTTCGCAATCAGCTCTTTTACTGCCTCTTCTATATCCTTATGCTCACTGATAATTCTATGTATCTCCTCGTCACTGAGCATATTGGTTAACCCATCCGTACATAATAAAATCTTATCCGTAGATCTCAGCTCTACCTCATAAAAGTCAGCATTTACAGTAGCACCAACCCCGACTGCCCTGGTAATAATATTCTTATCAGGGTGACGTCTTGCCATCTCTCTGTCAATACCGCCTAAGCTTACCATCTCTTCAACCAATGAATGATCTTGTGTGATTTGTGTAATCTCATCATTTATCAAATATAAACGGCTGTCCCCAACATTTGCTACCGTCAATAGATCCTTACTACAGGTCGCAGCCACCAAAGTCGTCCCCATTCCACTTAATGCCTCGTCCTCCTTTGAGCGCATATAAATATATGCATTCGCCTCATCGATTGCCCGCTGCAATATCTTCTCTATCTTAGGAAAACTATCTTCTCTATATGTTCCTGCTACCTCAACAAGCTTTTTCACAGTATGCTCTGAAGCATAATCACCTGCCTTATGACCACCCATACCGTCTGCTACAATGAACAGATTCTCCAGGCAGCCTATCGGCTCGCTTGATGCATAGACATAGTCTTCATTCAGCTCTCGCTTCCTGCCTATATCCGTCATCGAAAAAAACTTAAGCACCACGTTTCCTCCAATCCGTCTGTACCTTATACTGTAACTGTCTTTTCTTTGGAGACTCTTCGGCGCAGCTGACCGCATGCTCCGTCAATGTCCCTTCCCATTTCTCTTCTTATAGTAACATTAATATGTTTTTTTTCAAGTTTATTTTGGAATTTCAAAATATCCCTATGCTCTGACTCTATATAATCTCTTTCCTTAATCGGATTGACCGGAATCAGATTAATATGACAATTAATATCTCCTACCAGATGACACAGATTCTCGGCATCCTCCTGCGTATCATTTACGCCGCCTACCAGACTGTACTCAAAGGTAATTCTTCTGCCTGTCTGCTCAAAATAATATCTGCAGGCCTCCACAACCTCTTCTATATGATACTTTCTGGCAATCGGCATCAGCTCTGCTCGTTTCTCCTGTGTAGACCCATGCAACGACAACGCCAGTGTAATCTGAAGCTTCTCGTCTGCAAGCCTTCTCATATTCTCTACAATTCCACAGGTCGACACTGTAATATTTCTCTGACTGATATTCAATCCATTCTCATCCGAAAGCATATGGATAAACTGCAACAGATTATCATAATTATCCAATGGCTCTCCTGTTCCCATAACAACTACATTAGAAACTCTCTCGCCCGTACTTCTGGATATGGCATAAATCTGGTCAAGCATCTCTCCCGGAAGAAGCGAACGCTCTAATCCATCCAGGGTTGATGCACAAAATCGACATCCCATACGACAACCTACCTGCGAAGAAATGCATACGGAATTACCATGATGATATTTCATCCATACACTTTCTACATAATTACCATCCGCAAGTTCAAACAGAAACTTCTTTGTGCCATCGATTGCCGAGGTCTGTACCATAACCTCCTTCACTGAGGTATATGCAAATTTTTCTCTACACTTTTCAATCAGACTCTTGGGAATATTGGTCATTTCCTCATAATCTCTTGCCAGCTTTACATGCATCCACTCATAAAGCTGCTTAGCACGAAATGGCTTTTCTCCAAGCTTCTGCATTTCATCCTTTAATTCCTTCAAAGTCAAAGATTTAATATCAATCACAAAACTTCTCCTTACTTCTTATAAAACACACTGATAAAGAATCCATCTGTCTGATGAATCCCCGGCAGCAATTGCAGATAACCGTTCTTAGTGGTATCCGAATGCAGCTGTTCCGGTAAAGTATCGTCTAAGGATACGGGAACCATGCCCAACTCCTCCTGCAACCACTTTACATGTGCTTCATTTTCCTGCTCATTTATCGTACAAGTACTAAATAACATCCTACCACCCGGCTTTACATAGGACACTGCACGTCTTAAAATATCCTCCTGCAGCTTCACAATCTCTGCCACTGCCTCTGGTGTCATCTTATACTTTATATCTCTCTTCTTACCAATAATACCTAATCCTGAACATGGGACATCTGCAATCACAACATCCGCCTTTTCTATCCAGTCATCATCCTGCTCTAAGGCATCCCAAACAAAAGCCTTCGCGTTATCCAGACCGCATCTGTCAAAGTTCTCCTGCATCAGGCCAACCTTATACTCTGAAATATCTCTAGCTTCTACACTTCCGCTTCCTATATCCTGACGCTTCAAAATATCTGCTGCCAGCATACTCTTACCGCCCGGTGCCGCACAAATATCCAATACTCTGCTGTCCTTTGGAATCCCAAGTGCCTCGACTGCCAGCATGGAGCTTACATCCTGCACCACAAATGCCCCCTGCTCATAGCCCGGTAACTCACTCATATCATCAGTCTTTTCTATCACATAAGCATAGTCAAGGTACGGATGCTGCTTCATCCTACCGCCCTGTCCCGTTAATGCAGTATTGACAGCCTCAATCTGTGCCTTATCCTGTGTACGCATTCTCACAGTCACAGGATGTTCCTTTAAAAGCCCCTCTAATACCTGCAAGGTAGTCTCCCTTCCAAGCTGCTGCTCCCAAAGCCTGACAATCCACTCCGGCATGGAATACTTCACACAGGCATATTGGATAAACTCCTTCTCCATATCCGGATAAACAATCTTATCCTTTTCTCTGCTAAGATTCCTAAGCACACCGTTTACAAATCCCTTCAACGTGTGGAAGCCCTTCTTCTGTGCCAGCTTCACAGCTTCATTACAGGCTGCCGAATCCGGTACACTGTTCATATAAAGAATCTGATATGCCCCCATTCGCATAATCGTGCGGATAACCGGCTTCATCTTCTGAACCTTTACCTTGGAAAATTGGTCAATGCAATAATCAAGCTCTATCATTCTCTCCAAGGTGCCTTCAAAAAGGCGCTTCATAAACGCCTTCTCCTGTGTCCCCAGATAATTGTACTTATTCTGCACATCTCTGATAACAATATGACTGTATTCACCATCCTTGGTGACAGACAAAAGCATCTCCATTACCAGCTGACGAACATTTATCTGCTCCATGTAACGCATCCTTCCTCATTCACTCTTAATCATCTCTTCGTCTTCCGCCAAATAAAAGTATCAAACGTAATAACTGCAAAATAGCCGCTGCTGCTGCCGCAACATAAGTCAATGCCGCTGCTCTAAGCACCTTTGCACTGCCTCTCTTCTCCTCCTGTGTCACCATACCATATTGCTCTAAGCATACCAATGCTCTTGAAGAAGCATTAAACTCTACAGGAAGAGTCACCAGCTGTACAAATACTGCAATGGCAAATACCCAAATACCGATATTTACCAAGGTTGCATTATAGCCAAACAAAATACCTAATAAAATAATCGGAATCCCCGCCTTAGAACCAAAGCTCGCTGCAGGTGACAGCGCATTCTTTACTCTAACCGGAAAATAATTCTGCTGATACTGAATCGCATGACCGCACTCATGCGCCGCAATTCCAAGCGCTGAAATAGACTGAGAATGATATACACTCTCTGACAAGCAAATCACACCCTTTGACGGATGATAATAATTGGTTAAAGCGTTTCCTCTGATACATTCTACTCTCACATCTGTAATTCCATTATTTCTTAAAATGGTATTGGCCACCTCTCCACCGGTCAGCCCCGCCATGCATCTTACCTGACTGTACTTTGAATATGCTGACTGTACCATGCCTGATGCAGCCATGGATATAATTGCACCAATTAATACCAATATATAAGTTGGGTCAAAATAATAATAAAAAGGATACATCATATGAATAACCTCCTTTATTCTCCTAGTCTAAAACCTGCCTTCCACTGATTACCAAGCAAAAAGCTCTTGGTATCCATTCGCTTCTTACCCTCAAGCTGAAGCTCTTTTACTCTAAGCAGTCCCTCTCCTGTTGCCACATCAAAATAATCCTTGGAAACCTCTACAATGCTTCCTGCCTCTGCCTTCACATCAGCAGCAACCACATCGGCCTCCCAAAGCTTGATACTCTTTCCCTGATAGTAGGTATATGCACTCGGCCATGAATTTAATCCGCGAATCAGTCGCTCTATCTCCACAGCCGGCTTTGTCCAGTCAATTCTTCCAAAAGACTTATCCATCTTTCTTACATGAGTCGCCTGACTCTCATCCTGCGGAATCGGTGTAATCTCTCCAGCCGCAATCTTTGGAAGTGTCTCTACAATAAGCTGTGCTCCTGCAATTGCCAGCTTATCAAACAGGCTCTCTGCTGTTTCCTTTGCATCAATTGCCACTACCTTTGTTGTCAAAATATCTCCCGTATCACAACCTAAAGCCATCTGCTGAATGGTGACACCGGTTTCCTTCTCGCCATCTATAATAACCTGATTAATCGGCGCCGCTCCTCTGTACTTTGGAAGCAGGGAAGCATGAATATTCACACAGCCGTACTTAGGCATATCTAAGATTTCCGCTGAGAGCATCTGTCCAAATGCTGCTACCACAAAAATGTCAGCCCCAAACCTCTTAAGCTCCTCCACAGACTCTGGCGTCTTTATCTTAACCGGCTGAAATACCGGAATATCATACTTTAGGGCACATTCCTTAACAGGTGGAAACTGCATCTGACCGCTTCTTCCCTTTGGCTTATCCGGCTGTGTCACAACACCAACAACCTCATGTCCTGCATTTACAATTGCTTCTAATGCCCCCACTGCAAAGTCAGGGGTTCCCATAAATAAAACCTTCATTTATTCCTCATCCTCGTCCCATTCATCATCATCGCCATAAACGTCCTCTGTATTCAAAAGGTCGCCTTCTACCTTCTCCACATAAAGATGTCCGTCCAAATGCTCGATTTCATGGCAAAGTGCTCTTGCCAAAAGCTCTGTTCCTTCGATTTCAATTTCTTCCATATCTTCGTTTAGAGCTACAGCCTTCACGTAGTTTGGTCTTGTTACAGTACCCGTCTTCCCCGGTACGCTAAGACAGCCCTCATAGCCTGTCTGCTCTCCGCTTGTTTCAATAATACGTGGATTAATCAATACCAGCAAATCCTCACCTGTTGTATCAATCACTACGATTCTCTTTAAAATACCTACCTGAGGTGCCGCAAGACCAACTCCATTTGCCTCATACATAGTCTCTATCATATCGTCAATTAAATCCTGAATCCTTGGTGTAATCTCTGTTACTTCCTTTGATACCTTATTTAATACCGGGTCTCCCATTTCTCTTATTGTTCTGATTGCCATTTTTCTCTTCCTTTCTATCTTGTATCATTAATATGCGCTCATCGGATTGAAATCAAACTGTACGGTATCCGTATTCCAGCCCTTCTTCTCAATCTCCTGCTCCATAATATCCTTGATTCTGACCAATGTATCATACTCGGAATGCTTAATATAAAATACATTTCGATATATATCATTAATCTTACCTATCGATGCCGCCGCAGGACCTATAATTGCAATTCTTTCACCGGCAAAGCGTTGTTTTACGCCATCTGCCAGCTCTCTTGCATGTGCAATGCCTGTCAATTCATCTGCTGATAATACCAGCACTGCCATCATATTAGCAGCCGGCGGATACAGCATCAAATCCCTATATGCCATCTCTTCCTCATAGAAGCCTTCATAATCCTGATTGGCTGCATGTACTACCGCATAATTCTCCGGCTGATAGGTCTGAATCACAACCTCTCCCGGTAATGCACTTCGTCCCGCTCTTCCTGCCGCCTGCGTTAACAGCTGAAAGGTACGCTCTGCTGCTCTATAGTCACCTGTATGCAAAGACATATCTGCCGCAAGCACTCCGACAAGCGTTACCTTCGGGAAATCATGTCCCTTTACAATCATCTGGGTTCCTACCAGAATATCTGCCTCCTCGTTGGCAAACTGAGAAAGAATCTGCTCATAGCTGTCCTTATTCTTCGTAGTATCCGCATCCATACGCAGTACCCTTGCCTGTGGAAAATGCTTTAACAGCTGTTCCTCTATCTGCTGGGTTCCTGCACGAAAGCCAAGTATATACTTAGAGCCGCAGGTCGGACATTTGCTTACCTGTGGTGTCTCATAGCCGCAATAGTGACAAATCAGCTTGCCATTCTTATGCTCAGATAGTGATACATCACAGTGCGGACACTTCATCACATGACCACATGCCCTACAGGACACAAAGCCAGCATAACCACGTCTGTTCAAAAACAGCATACTCTGCTGCCCCTTAGACAGTCTGTCAGCCAATAGCTCCTGCAGTTTACGGCTAAAAATAGAACGGTTACCCTCTCTTAATTCTTCACGTAAATCTACCGTGTATACCTGAGGAAGCTCTCCTCCTGCCAGACGATTCTTAAGGGTAAAGAGTCTGATATCCCCTTGTCTGGCACGATAATATGCTTCCAGTGAGGGGGTTGCAGACCCCAGCAAAAGACTTGCTCCCTTCATGCTGCAAAGCTTTGTTGCAACCTCTCTTGCATGATACTTTGGCATCGTCTCGCTCTTATAGCTTGCTTCATGCTCTTCATCTATAATAATCAGTCCCAAACGTTCAAACGGCGTAAACAACGCTGAACGCGGGCCTATCATAATATCAATTTCTCCGCGGGAGGCTCTTTCAAACTGGTCAGAACGCTCTCCTGCTGACAGCTTTGAATTCATGACAGATACTCTTTCACCAAATCTTTGATAAAAGCGGAGTAAGGTCTGATACGTTAAGGCAATCTCAGGAATCAGTACAATTGCCTGCTTCCCTTCTCCTATTATCCGCTCAATCAGCTCCATGTATACCTCGGTTTTACCACTTCCTGTAACTCCATGCAGTAAATAGGTATCTCGAAGCCCCATTCTAAACTCTTCAAAAATCTCTGTCACAATTTCTTCCTGTTCCTTAGAAAGCTGCTTCCTAAGCTGTGTAGCTTCTTTCACCTTTACCGGATTACGATATACGCTCTCCTGCGTAACTTCTAAAAGACCTGCCTTCTCCAAGGACTGTATCGTCTGCGTCGTAACCCCTAACTTACCTGTAACCAACAGCTGCGGCAATGTATCGCTCTTAGAAAGCTCTCTCATCAGTCTTGCCTTTGCAGTCTGATGCTTGCGTTCAAACTCTTCGCTTAATCGAAATGCCTCATCACTGCTTACCGTCGAACAAATGGTCTTCTTAATAACCTGCTTCATCTTCTGCTTTACAGGCAGTACCGTTTTGAGTGCCGCAATCATGGTAGAACCGTAATTCTCCTTAATCCACCACGCAAGGCGCAAAGAATCTGCCTTTGCACTCACACCACCCTCTACAATGGAATCTATCTCCTTAAGCTTTGTGACATCATAATTAGGAATATCCGTAATCTCCATGACATAGCCCTTTATTAACTTGTTCCCCATTCCAAAGGGTATTCTTACCGACATTCCAACGGTGAGACTTCCCTGCATAGCAGCCGGAATCTTATACTGAAATGGTCTGTCTACCTTCTCATGGGATATATCTACTATAATGTTAGCAAACCTGCCTGTCATTTATTACCCCTATCTGTTAAGCTTGAAGCTCCTCTAATATCTCCTGAATCAATACTCTCTCATCCATCGGGTACTTCACGCCCTTAATCTCCTGATAATCCTCATGGCCCTTACCGGCAAGAACAATAATATCTCCCGGCTCACCATGTGTAATCGCATATCGAATCGCTTCCTTACGGTCACAAATCTCTACATACGCACCACTCGTCTTACCGATTCCCTGCTTAATATCATCTATAATATCCTGAGGCTCCTCGAAACGAGGGTTATCTGATGTAATAATTGTCAAATCAGCCAGCTTACCGCTTACCTCACCCATCTCATAACGTCTTAGCTTGGAACGATTTCCACCACAGCCAAAGAGACATACCAGACGATTTGGCTGGTACTCCTTCAAAGTGGTAAGTAAGCTCTCCAATGACATCGCATTATGTGCATAGTCTATCATCAATGTAAAGTCATCCGATACCTTCACCATCTCTATTCTGCCCTTTACCTTTGCCTTGGAAAGAGCTGTTAAAATATCCTCCTGACTTACTCCAAAATGCCTGCATACTGCAATGGCTGTCAGTGCATTATATGCGCTAAATTTACCCGGTACATCCACCATGGCATGAAGCTCCAGCAGTCCGGTCACATCAAATTCGATACCAAGATAACCTGCACCTGTAATCAGCTCCAAATTACTTGCCCGTAAATCTGCACTCTCGCTAAACCCATAGGTCTCAAGCTCACAGGTATAGCCTTCCAAGACCTGCTCCCAATGCTTATCATCACAGTTAGCAATACCTACTCTACACTGTTTGAAAAGCATACCCTTACACTGCATATACTCCTCAAAAGAAGCATGCTCATTAGGGCCGATGTGGTCCGGCTCCATATTAGTAAAAATACCGTAATCAAAGACAAAGCCCTGTGTTCTGTGCATCATAAGTCCCTGCGAAGAAACCTCCATAACCACAGTGTCACAGCCTGCGTCTGCCATCTCTCTAAAATACTTCTGTAAAGTCAAAGACTCCGGTGTAGTATTGGCTGATGGAATCGCCTTCTCTCCTATCAGCGTCTCAATTGTTCCTACTAAACCTACCTTATGTCCTGCCGCCTCTAATATATTCTTAATCAAATACGTAGTGGTTGACTTACCCTTTGTACCTGTGATACCGATAATCTTCATCTCCGACGCCGGATTTCCATAATATGCTGCCGCAATAAATGCCATGGCGTATCGGGTATCCTCTACCTGAATAACCGTAACATCAGCCTCCTTTGGAAGCTCTACTGCTTTACTTACTACCAGTACCTTAGCACCAGCTTCTACTACCTGCGCTGCAAATTCGTGTCCATCAAAGTTTGCACCCTCTATGCATAGAAAAAGGCAGTCCTTTGAAACCTTTCTTGAGTCATTTACGACCTCGGATACGTTTACATCCACACCGCCCTTAATGCATTCATATGTCAAACCCTTTAACAATTCCCTACACTTCATATACATCATGCTCCATTCAAGTAATCAAATCTGCACTATTTTCCTACCTTACAGAATAGCATATAGAAGAATTTTTTTCAAGGATAACGAAAGCCCAACCTTTTGGTCGGGCTTCGTTATATTTCTTATGAGGGGGAGATAGTGAGTGTTTCAACTACCTGTAACCTACTATACGATATAAATGTGTCGCTTTTGTGTACAAATCATAAAAAATGAATTATCTTTCTAAACAAACCATAAAGGAAACTACTGGTAATACTTCATTACCATCTGTACCGTTACATTTCCGCGAAACTCATTGA
Source organism: Lachnospiraceae bacterium (assembly GCA_045579665.1). GTDB lineage: Bacteria > Bacillota > Clostridia > Lachnospirales > Lachnospiraceae > COE1. The sequence goes on along the minus strand of JAZNMO010000123.1, from coordinate 33,402 downwards.
TTTCAGGATAATAGACCACCGACAGATTGATTCCGCTGCCTTTCCCATCATATAATGCTGCTACCTGTTCTGACGTATACTTCGTCTCCAGATATTCATGAAAGCTATCCATATTTCCAAAATAAATCATCTCATATACTTTATTATTTTCATCTGCCACTGTATATTTGCCCACATTTTTATTCTGTCCAAGCAAGCGCCCCTTTAAAAACCGTACATTCTTCTGCGCAAACTGTGGCTTAGGATTACCATTTCCAAAAGGCTCTAGTCTATCAAGCTCTCTCACAAACGCTGTATCAGCATAACTCATCGGCATCGCTACATCAATAACAACCTTTTCTACAAAATCCTCATCTGTCAGATTTGCATTACGATTAATCGTCTCTCTAAATGTATTGATATCCTCCTTACGAAGCGAAAGTCCCGCAGCAAGCTTATGACCGCCATACTTCGTAAACAGCTCCTTACACTTTGTCATTTCCTCATACATATGAAATGCTTCTATCGAACGCCCTGAGCCCTTTGCTCCCTCCTCTGCATCTGTTAATACAAAGGTTGGTTTCCCGTACTTTTCTCTAATACGTCCTGCTATGATTCCTGCAAGACTCTCATGCACATCGGGAAGATACACCACCAGAACCTTGTCCTTCCCAAGCTCTCCGTTTTCTATCTGTCGGACTGCCTCCTCTACGCCTTCCAAGGTCAATTCCTTACGGCTGTCATTCATTGCCTTCAAATCCCCTGCCAGTTTCGCAGCCAATGCCTTATCAGAGGTCTTAAAAAGCTCTAAAGCATGTACTGCTGTATCCAGTCTTCCCGTTGCATTTAAACATGGTCCAAGTACAAATCCTACCGTGTAAGGCTTAATATGCCCTGCATCTACTCCTGTCACATCAATCAATGCCTTTAAGCCTGTATTTCTTGTATTGGACATAAGAGAAAGACCACATTTTACAATAATACGGTTCTCATCCTTAAGCTCCATTACGTCACCAATTGTCGCAAACGCCGCCAGTTCTAATAGCTCCTGCCCCAACTCAGAGCGCAGAACTTCCTTCCATGAGACTCCCTGTTTTGCCGCAATCAGTGCCAATACCAGCTTATACGCAACCACTGCACCACAAATCTCTGAAAAGGGGTAACTACAGTCCTCTCTCTTAGGATCTACAACGGCTGCAGCAGGCGGAAGCTTATAAACTCTGCCTTCTTCTGTATCCTCGTAGGGCACCTCATGATGATCTGTTACCACCACAGTCATACCAAGCTCATTCGCATAAGCAATCTGACTATATGCCGCAATTCCATTATCACAGGTTACTACTGTGTCAGTCCCTGCCGCCTTTGCCTCCTCTATCAGATTCTCATTTAATCCATAGCCATCCTTAATTCGATGCGGTATTGCCGTATCCACCTTAGCTCCACAGTACGACAACCCTTTATACAAAATATAAGTAGAACAGATTCCATCAATATCATAATCTCCAATAATACGAATCTGCTTCTCCTGCTCAATCTTCTCCAGTATAATTCCTACCGCCGTCTCCATATCGCACAACAGTAACGGGTCATACAAATCCTCACTGTCTCCATACAGAAACTTGCGGATATCCTCTTCCTCTACCACGTCTCTGTTACGAATCAATCTTGCCAACACAGGAGTAATCCCAAATTTCTGAGCAATCGCATTAAAATCAGCTCTTTTCGCTGTTACCATCCACTTACTCATATGTAAACTCCACTACTGCATATACTTCATGTTCCAACGAATCTAATTGTACGATGAATTTCCCCTCTGTCTCATATACAATAGGTATGATTTCATCATGCATCAATGCCGGCTTTTTATACTCTGTCCTAAGCTGCTTTACTGTCACCCCATCAGGCAAATACTCATATGCCATGGCAATATATTCCGTATTATTCACATGCTGATTCGTATCAATCTGCGACTTACGAACCTTGATATGTTCCATCTCTACGCCCTCTCCGGATACAGCTATCTTACGGGGCGCATAATCCATATCCAGCTTTTCACTTGTCTGATAATGCTCCATCATTTCATCCGTAGGCTTTACAGGGCGCATAACTTGCGTATCCATATGACTCCATATGGAGTTCACTCTTACCAGGCACTCTCCCTCTTTGCTTTCTATTACAAAATTACGATACCCGATAAATCCTTTAAAATCATAAGGAAACGTAATTACACGTACTTCTTCACGAAATCTCGGAATACGGTCAATCACAATCTGCCATGCACCAAGCACCCAAGCTCTATGAACCCTTGACAAATATTCAATATCTGCGCCTCTGCTTTCTGAATCAAAAATCACCACGTCCTGTAAATATCTCACAAGTCCCGGTATCGATAAATTCAACTCTCTGTCTATTTCACTATAGCTTACTCTCTTCTCTAACGAATACATCATTTAACCTGCCTTTCCTCTGACGCAATCCTCTCATAACCCTCTATAAATAAAAATATCGAATCAACCCCAATACCACCAGATGTATCGGATATATCAAATAGAAGAAATATTTATTCTGCTTTCCTCTTTCTCCATTGTAAAAGTAAATAGGAATAAATGCGATAGGTGCCGTTTTTTCGAACGAAAAAGCAGCTGCCCCCGCCAAGCTCCTAATCATCGGCGGATAATCCCTGCAATAATACAACAAAGTAATCAGCAATATCCCCATCCAATGATAGTCCATTTCCAAAAGCTCTGCCAGACCTGCCCCAATTGCAATACATAGCACCGAGGCAATCATGCGATACTGCTCTATATTCATCCAGCCCTCTAGTAACTTCGGAACCTTCCAAGCACCCTTTAGATGCCGCAAACTATATATTGTACACAGACCAGTCGTCAGGGTAAAATATACATTCTGTGAATGCGGATTAAATAATAACTGACTGGTTGCAAAATCAAACGGAATCTCCGATAAAAATCCGAACAATAAGCACCTGAAAATGTACTTACGAACATTACGGGTATGATAAAAACCTTCTACCAGTAAAAAACAGTAAATAGGAAATGCAATTCTTCCTATATACCGCAATAAACGATAATACTCATACACTACTCCCGGCGTATGGGCATAAAGAACCAAACCAATATGATCTATCAGCATTGTAATAATCGCTATCCACTTTAATCCGCTACCGCTTATTCCTTTTCTACTCATATTAACTCCCCTGTCATGTCTCTAAAAAAGAAGCCGCAAAACACTGCGGCTTCTTTGATTCATTACCATTCAAGATATCCTTCGGTTTGTCTGCGAATCTCTTCATTATACTGCTTTACCATATCAGACGGTTCATAGTCCTGTACATCAAAAAGGAATCTATGCAATTCTGTCACATTCGCTTCCAAATCATAAGGAATAACACAGCTTCCCTTATTACTTACAAACGCATTCGCCCGATACTTTTGAAACGGCATTCCGGTATTGTCTACTACTCTATATAATGGCAAGGCAGTTGCAAGTTCCAGAATTTCTCCTGAGCTAAAGGACGTAGATACCGACGGAAGAACAGCATTAATTGCATTATTTATTTCCACCAAAGACTTTGTCTTTGCTTTTTCCAATACTGCAATCAAAACATTCCTCTGTCTCTGCGTTCTCATAAAATCACTACCCGCAGTATATCTGATTCTACAATATGCCGTTGCCTGCATACCGTTCAATAGCTGCATACCCGGTTCTTCAATCGGCACATATTCCAAATCCAGCTCCTGTGCCATCATCATCTGATAGGAATTTAGATAGTCTATCTCTTCCTCAGATATCTCCATCTCAATACCATCCACAGACTCCACAGTATCAATAAGGCCTCGAAATCCTACAGTTACATAATCTGAAATGTTTAAATCCAAATTTTCATTTAACATTTGGATTGCACGCTCCGGTCCACCCTTCGCATACGCTACATTTGCCTTATTATAGGTATCCTCTCCTACATTTAAAAATGAATCCCTGTAAACAGAAACCAGCTTAATCTCTTTGGTTTCTTCATTAATGGAAGCAATCATAATTGTATCAGAGCGTGTCCCGGCAAGAAGCTGTCCTTCTCTGGAATCCACACCAAACAATGCAATATTCCGGTAGGATGTTCCATCCTCAGTCCCGTCCGTTATCACAAGGGGCTCATCTGCAGAAACATCATTACCTACCTGCCCTGACACATCCTCTTCACTTACTATATCTCCTGCATAAATCGTCATGTCTTTTTGAGTAATATTTAATGACACACGTTGTACATTATCTGCCAGCTTGGAAGAAAAGAAATAAAAAATAATTCCTATTACAAGAAATACGATTTCTATAAAATACAATACCGCATTCTTTGCTACAGCTCTTCCACTCTTAAACTCACTACTCATTCTTACACATCCTCCGGGACTCTGACAGTCAAATCAGACTGTCAGGCGATTACTCCCCCTTTGATGCAATCTTAGACTTTAATACATACCAAAGCGAACCTGCAATACATACTGAAGAATATGTACCACACACAATACCTACCATCAATGGCAATGCAAACTCTCTAATAGATGATACGCCCATAATAAAGAGTACTGCTACCATAAGGAAGGTAGTTAATGAAGTAAAGATACTTCTTGTAAGCGTCTGACCGATACTTCTGTTTACCACATCTGCCAGCGTATCCTTCTTACGCATCTCGGCAAGATTCTCTCTGATACGGTCAAATACAACAATGGTTGCATTAATTGAATAACCTACAATTGTTAACATGCAGGCAATAAATGTACTACCCACAGAAACCTTTGCAACTGCATAGAATGCAAGTACTACCAATACATCATGTACAAGCGGCACTACCGCTGCTGTTGCAAAGCGAACATCCTTAAATCTAAACCAAATATAAATCAACATGCATACAGTTGCAATCAAAACTGCAATAATTGCATCATTTCTCATCTCACCGCTGACTGTTGCACTGATTGTCTCTGCTGTGATAAGGTCTGCATCTACTGCAAACTTCTCAACCAATACATCGGATAAAGCCTGTCTCTCCTCAACCTCAAGAGTTCTTGTCTTAAAGATAACCTGTGTTGTACCCGCTACCTTCTGAGGCTGTACATTGGCATCCTTTGTAATCTTCTCAATCTCAGGTGTAACCTTCTCATCAATTTCTTCGATTGACATATCTTCATTAAAGGTTACATTGGTTGCTGTACCGCCAACAAAATCAAGACTGTAATTCAACGCATTGCCATCTGATGCCTTATTCACACCCATAAACACAAATCCAAGAAGAATCACTGCAATGGAAGCACTAAAGAACCACTTCTTCTTGCCAAGAAAATCGATTGGCTTCTTTTCTAAAGTCATACCATAGAACTTAATATCCTTAAAGCCGATTGCATAGAACGCCTTTAACAAGTACTTAGTAATAACAAGTGCAGTAAACATCGATAACACAATACCAAGTGCCAAAGTCTGAGCAAAGCCCTTTACGGTACCTGTTCCCTTAATTCCAAGCACTAACGCTGCAATCAAGGTTGTTACATTACCATCAACAATTGCTGATAACGCCTTCTTAAATCCAATATCAATAGAAGAACGAACTGTCTTACCGGTTGCTATCTCTTCCTTGATTCTGGCAAAGATAATAACGTTGGCATCTACCGCCATACCAATTGACAGGATAATACCTGCAATACCAGGTAATGTCAGTGTAAGCTCAAACATATTCAAACAAAGAACTGTTAAAATCGTATAAATAATCAAAGCAAATGCTGATGCAAGACCTGGTATACGATATGCAAATATCATGAAAATCATAACCAGTACAAGACCGATAGCACCTGCAATTAAACTTGTCTTAATAGCAGCAGAGCCAAGCTGTGCTCCAACCACATTAGAACGAAGCTCTTCAAGCTCAAGCTTCAGACCACCGATACGAATCTGACTTGCAAGAATATCTGCCTCTTCAAAGGTCTTCTGACCTGTGATAATCGCCTGTCCGCCTGTAATGATACTGTTTACTCCCGGAACACTGATAAACTCGCCGTCATAATAGATACCGATAGACTCACCTGCATAGTAAGCCTTCTCAGTTGCATTTGCAAACTTCTGTGTTCCTTCCTCTGTAAGACTTAAAGAAACTACAAACTGGCTGTTACCCATAGAATCCTGCTGTGTACCTGCCTGTGCTGCCGATACATCTGTACCAAGTAATACAACACTGCCGTCAGCAAGAAGCTCATCAATTGATTTGTTCAACTCATAAACAGGTTCTCCTGCTTCAGTAACACCTGTCAGAGCATAATTCTGATTACCTGACGCATCTGTCTGTGAAATAAAGTACAAAGCACCCGGTCTTCCCAAATCCTGCAAAATCGTATTCGCATCCGATACACCCGGAATCTCGATATTAATACGGTCCGTACCCTCCTGATATGCAACCGCCTCTGTACTATACACTCCAACTCTCTTCTGCATCTTATAAGCTGTATCGTTCATATCCTCAACAGAAGGCTCTTCATCGCCAACTACCTGATATGTAATACTAACACCGCCTGCCAAATCAAGACCAAGCTTAATCTCTGATGCTGCTCCTGCCTTCTCTGCACCAATACCAAATACTGCAACATACCCCAATGCTAATGTTACAATCAAAGTAATGACCAGAGTGATAATACCCTTACTCTTCTTCATTATATAGCTCTCCTTTATTCTTCTTCAGCTAACGCTGCCTTTATCATAATTGCACATTCCACACGCTTTCTCTGAAGCTCACAGCCTAAGTCATAGGCATCATGAATGTTCCCATGGAAGTTATAGGAATTTGCTGCGCAGCCCCCACTGCAATAAAACTTAGCAAAGCAATTCTTACACTTCTCCTTGGAATATACATTACAGCTCTTAAAATCATCGCGAACCTTGGTATTCGTGATTCCTGTATCTACGTTACCTAACAGGAACTCCTCCTGACCAACAAACTGATGGCAAGGATAAAAATCTCCCCAAGGAGTTACCGCAAGATACTCTGTACCGGAACCGCAGCCTGATAATCTCTTATATACGCAAGGGCCACCTGATAAATCAACCATAAAGTGGAAGAAATTCACACCCTTACCTGCCTTACGACGCTCAATCAGCTCCTTCGCAAGCTTATCATACTCTGCAAGAATCTGTGGGATATCCTCATCCTTCAACGCATAATCGTCCGTAGGCTGTGCTACTACAGGCTCTACTGAAATCTGCTTAAAACCTAAGTCTGCAAGATGACATACATCTGCTGCAAAATCAAGATTATGATGTGTAAATGTTCCTCTTACATAATAGTCCATCTGATTACGGCTCTCCGCAACCTTCTGGAACTTTGGAACTATCATATCATAGCTTCCCTGACCGCCTCTGAACGGACGCATATGGTCATGTACCTCTTTACGTCCATCAATACTTAATACGATATTACTCATTTCCTTATTGGCAAACTCTAAAATCTCATCATCCAAAAGTACACCATTGGTTGTCAATGTAAATCTGAACTTCTTATGATTAGGCTCCTCAAGACTTCTTCCATAAGCTACCAGGTCCTTTACCACCTGCCAATTCATAAGTGGCTCGCCGCCAAAGAAATCCACCTCGAGATTCTTTCTGCTTCCTGAATTAGCTACCAGGAAGTCTAACGCCTTCTTACCAACCTCAAAGCTCATAAGCGCACGTCTGCCATGATACTCACCCTCTTCCGCAAAACAATATTTGCAGGCAAGATTACAATCATGTGCAATATGCAGACAAAGCGCTTTCACAACTGTCTCTCTATTCTTAAATGCCTCTATACTCTTCTCGTAAATATCCTCTGAGAACAGCATATCAGCTTCCTTTAATTCAAAAATCTCATCTACAGCTTCGCAAATCACGTCTTTATCACAAACTACGTCTGAAAGATATCCACAAAGCTTCTCCTTTACAGTCTCCTTATCCTCCGACTCAAGATGATGTTCGTCAATGCATGCAATCATGTCATAAACGATATCATCTACAACATGTACGGAACCACTGTTAACATCCAGCACAATGTTATAGCCGTTGTTCTTATATTGATGTATCAATGTAATTCTTTCCTTTCTATATTACTCACTCTAATCACACCTTTGAGGAATGTCCCCATTCCACAAAGAAGCAGCGATATTCATCGCTGCTTTCCAAGTCTAGTATGCGAAACTAATTAATCTAAATTATTTAACCTGTTCGCAGCTCTGGTTTCCAACTGTGCAAGATGTCTTACAAGCTGACTGGCAGGATGTCTGGCACTCGCCACATCCACCCTTCTTCATAGACTCTTTATAATCTCTTGTGGTTAATGTTTTGATGTGTTTCATAACATAAGCCTCCTAACATATTTAAGTCTGAACAGACTTTCTCTTTATACTTTATGTAGTATAACACACATTTTTCAATGCGAAAAGTGTTTTTACAATATTTTTAGACAAAACCTAGTCTTCCACCAGTCTAAGTCCTGCCGTATCTGTTACAGGAAGAGAAAACACAATAGACTTGGCCTTTGTTTCAAGACCTGCCTTCTCCATAATTGCCTTCATAATCGGATTCTTACGCTCCGTCTTTGTAACAATAAACACCATTTCCTTCTCAGCTGCTATGGTTACTCCCATAAACTTCTCCGCTGCAGCAATACCGGTTCCCTTAGCATGAACTACCGTTCCCCCATAAGCGCCTGCCTCTCTTGCTGCACTCATAATCAGCTCGGTATATCCTGCTTCTGCTATCGCAATAATTAACTCATGTGATGTATTCTTCAAGGTCGATTCCTCCTCCTTCTGATATTCCTGTCCCTCTAGCAAAAACTGCATCGGCTTTTTGCCACCAATACTACTTAACGGTATCGTAAATGCAATTCCCTCTCCTGGTGCGTCAATCTTAAGTGTTCGCTCAAGCTGTCTCTTAATCTCACCCCAGTCTGCATCCTGCACTACATGAAAGAGCACCGCCTTCTCTGAAGAATCAAGCCCCAAATAATCAAGAACATCATTCGATACAGTTCCTTCACCCAAACAGGCAAACATCACCGTATGACCACACTGCTCATATAATTCATGATAACGCTTTACTGCTTTCCTATCTATGATTGTTGTCATCAAATTGATACTCATATAAACCCATGCCTTTCTATCTCACCAAGCTTGTTCTATAATTCGATAATCTCCATGTCATCACTAGCAACTGCTGCAACAAACTCTGCCTCCACTGCTGCCAGCTTACGCATCTTGCTCTCTTTAATCTTAAAGATAAGTCCCATTGCCTGAATGGTAATGAGCGGTGTCATCGCTACCATTGCAACAATTCCAAAAGCATCCGTGATAATATTACCACCTACCGCTTCACAGGCTCCCATGGCAAAAGGAAGTAAAAATGTCGCTGTCATCGGACCTGATGCAACTCCACCGGAGTCGAACGCAATCGCCGTAAATATCTTTGGCACATAGAAGGTTAACACCAATGCCACAAAATATCCAGGTACCAGTAACCACAAAATAGATATACCTGTCAAAACTCTCGTCATTGCAAGTCCCACCGACACTGCTACACCGATAGATAAACTCATACCCATTGCCTTAGCTGAAATGGCTCCCGAGGTCATCTCTTCTACCTGTCTTGTCAACACAAATACCGCAGGCTCTGCCTTTACAATAAAGTAACCGATAATCATACCAATCGGAACAATAATCCACCTGTAATCCAGTCCCGCCATAGTCTGTCCAAGATAGTTACCTGCAGGCATAAAACCTACATTAACACCTGTTAAAAATAATACCAGACCAATATATGTATAAACCAGACCAATACCAATACGAATCAGGGTTCTCTTATTAATATCCCTCGCCACAAGCTGAAATAAAGCAAAAAAGCCAATAATCGGGAATAAGGAAACCGCCATCTCATGAATATATGTCGGAAGCTCCTTTGAGAACAGCTTCCACAAATCTACAGTATTATCAATAATCGGTATCGACTCAGATACCGCCTCTGTCTGCCCGGGCTTAAATACCATTCCTAATATCAGTACTGCAATAATCGGCCCTATAGAACACATAGATACCAGACCAAAGCTATCGTCCTCTGCATGCTTATCACTTCGGATTGCAGAAATACCGATACCAAAGGACATAATAAACGGTACCGTCATAGGTCCAGTAGTAACACCACCGGAATCAAAAGCAATTGCTAAAAAATCACCCGGCACAAACAATGTCATTGCAAATACAATAATATAGAAGAATAACAAAATCCGTGAAAGTGGAATTCCTAAAAGCATACGCAGTATGGCAATCACCAAAAATACTGCAACGCCCAATGCCACCGCCAATATAATCGTCAGATTCGGAACTGAAGGAACCTGCTGTGCAAGCACCTGCAAATCCGGCTCCGATATGGTAATCACAAAACCCATGATAAAACTGATTAAAATTACGATAAAAACATTCTTGGACTTTGTCATAATGGAGCCGACACGCTCTCCCATAGGCGTCATGGACAAATCCACGCCCACATTAAAAAACAGCATTCCAACAATTAATAAAACTGCCCCCACCAAAAACGTCATAAGAACGCTAGGTGGTATCGGTGCTATTGTAAAGCACAACAACAGCACGATAATTAATATGGGGAACACTGCCTTAACGGTTTCTCTTAGTTTCTCTTCAAATGTAGATTTCATTGACTGCAAAAATATCAAGCACCTTTCGTATATATTACTTCCAGTATAACACAGATACACCTAAAAAAGGGTAAAGATTTTTTAAATTAACGAAGCATACCTCCCAGCATTCCACTTCCCGTACATATAAGCAGGGTTGTAATACTGGAAGTTGATAATAGTTGAAATTCCGGCTCTATCCCTATCGAAATTCCAAGCAGTACTGCATAATACACAAATCCCGCCAGCATTCCCCATGCAAACTTCCTGCTTTTGGCATTGATTGCATAGCATAAACCTGCCATCAGAGAAGAAACAACATAGCATACTAAAATTCCAATATCTACCACTGTTTCACTTAAGTTAAATTGATAGAGCAAAAATGCCATAAAAAAAAGCATCACGACAGTGATTATGTATGCTATCAGTACCCCTTTTAATAAACTTATCACTCTCTCATAATTCTTCATTTTCTTTTCCTCACTTTATAATTATTTCATTTTCATATTATGAACATATTATTGTTTTTTTCTTTTACCACTGATATAATCTATGCATATATTTTATATTTAATACTACTTTCATTTATAAAAGGAGGAATTTTATTTTGGATACCACTGGTGTCATACAACTTTGTACTTTAGTTATTTTATTGTTTTTGTCAGGCTTCTTCTCATCTGCTGAGACTGCACTGACAACCCTAAGCCTGGTGAAGGTTCGTTCCATGATTGATGAGAATCCTACCAAGCGCATGCTCACTCTGCAAAAGATTTTAGATAATAAAGGCAAACTGATTAGTGCTATTCTGATAGGAAATAATATTGTTAATATCAGTGCCTCTTCCCTTACAACAATATTTGTAATCAATTTATTTGGCAATGCGGCTGTTGGTATCGGAACCGGTGTCTTAACACTTTTAGTTCTTTTGTTTGGTGAGATTGTTCCAAAAACATGGGCTATGTATAATAATGAAAAGCTAGCGCTTACCTATGCACCAATTATTTATTCTCTTATGCAAATACTTACACCCGTAATTTTTGTAGTAGATATTATCTCCGGTGCAATATTACGCTTATTACATATTGATCCGTCTAAAAAGACAACTATGACAGAAAGTGAGCTTAAAACCTACGTTGATGTCAGTCATGAGGATGGTGTTATTGAACAGGAAGAGAAGAAGCTGATTTATAATGTATTCGATTTCAGTGATTCCGTTGCTAAGGATATCATGATTCCACGTATCGATATGACAAGCATCGATGTGAATGCTTCTTATTCCGAATTATTAAATGTATTTAAAGATTCTATGTACACCCGCATTCCTGTATATGAGAATGAAAGCGATAATATCATAGGTATTATCAATGTAAAAGACTTTCTTTTAGTTCCTAATAAAAAGCTTTTCAAGATTCAGGATATTATGCGTGAAGCATATTACACCTATGAGTTCAAGAAGACAGCAGACTTATTATTAGAAATGCGTAATATCGCTGCCAATGTAGCTTTGGTGCTCAATGAGTACGGTGCCACTGTTGGTATGATTACCATGGAAGACTTATTAGAAGAGATTGTCGGAGAAATCCGTGATGAATATGACGAGGATGAGAAAGACCTCATCCAAAAGATAGACGAATTCGAATATCTGGTAGATGCCAGCATGAAGCTGGATGATATCAACGATGTACTACATACAGAGTTTAGCTCTGAGGACTTCGATTCCATCGGTGGAATTATTATCGAACTATTAGACCGTTTCCCTTCCGAAGGCGAACAGGTCGTAACCGAAGATGGTATTACCCTTACCGCTACTGAGGTTATTCAGAACCGTATCGAAAAGGTTACGATTCTTTTATCTCCAACAGCGGATGAGGATTCTATCAAAACAGAAATAAATGAAATGTAAAAAAGCGCCATTGGCGCTTTTTTACATTTCAGAAAAGAACTTATATGTATCCATAATCTCCTTTGGAATCTCATCCGTCTCCTTCTGTAACGCTTTCATTTTCAATTCAAATTCCTGCGTCTTCTTCTGGCAGTTACGTCCATGTCTGGCTTGTGCCAGCTCATATGCCCTTTGTCCATTCAGTTTCGTTCTTAATCCCTTTTCAAACGGACAATAGGTTGCCAGCAACTCACGGGATACCTTATTAAGCTTCATCGAGCCATTCGATTCATTCTTCATCCATGCCTCGTAATCCATCAGGAAGATTTCTCTTGTATTATTTCTACCCTTCTGAATCTGCAGCTTAACCTTCTCACGCCACTCCTCCGAAAGCTCTCTGTTCTTACGATAGAACTGAATGTAATCCATATATTCTGATGTCAGTGATTTTACCTTAATATCATTCCACTGCATACCTTGAATATTTCTACAAAGCTCCCAACGGAATCTGCCAAACATCTTCACCATCATATCATCGATATTGGTATTGGTCAGCATAGGGAATACAAAACGTCCCGGTGTAGATTTGCTCTTACCGCCAACCTCCTGCCACATGGATGCATTGATACCAAAAAGCGGGAACAGAATAATATCCGGATATACATTCTTCATGGTTGTTTCATTAATAATCTTTAAATCATTATTTGAATAAATAACCTCTCGATAGAATGCCGAATAATCAATCCTCATAAGACGGGTTACACTTTCGTTAATCGCTTTCTTGGTAACCAGAATCTTATCCAGATATCCATAAATCGCTTCTTTATACAAAATCGGCATATAAGCTGTTGGCTGACCATATACAACTCGCATATTACTCATCATCATGTTACGAACTTCATATTCCACACGACGATCCATATCATTAGCCAGCTTCTTCATCTGTTCTTCTGTAATATCTCCCTGTTTCTTCAAGGTACGAAGATTCTCGATATAGTCCTCATCAAACTCACTCTTAGATGCTTCTCTCTTTCCCTCTTGTACAGCTGTCAACCACTCTACCATAGTAAATACATTGCAAGGTCCATCATCCTCTGCAATCTCAATACCGCACAAGAACTCCAGCTGCTCCTGCTCCAATAGGCGTTCATCCAGCATACCAAAATTCAAGAAAAGCTCAACAGCCTTGGGCACTCCACGATTTTCTATGTACATCTTGCGGAAGCACGCAAGATACAAATCAAACACAATCGGTGTAATTGTTTTCTTAGCCTTCTTTACATCATCCTCAACAGAAAGTCTGTCAGGCGCCTTTACAAGATGCTCCACATTGGTTCGAAGCTTCTCTGCCGCTTCTTCTTCCAAGCCGCCATATTTTATTATCTGTTCCATAGAGCCCTTCAGCGATAACACATCTCTCTTAACTGTCGCTTCCTTCTCTTCCTTATCCTTCTTTTCTGTCTCTGTCATTTCTTTCGTAATGACATCAGATACCCTTGCCTGCATAGCTTCTATATCTATTGGGACAATATTTTTAATCTGCTTCTTTAATGCAGTATATTGAAAATCAACCTCTCTTACAATATCAGACAAAAGCTCCTGCATATCCCCAGATACATTGCCGCTTCTACGCATTTCCTGCCCCTGTACGCAGGCATACTCCAACAAATTGTGGCTGTCTCTATGTGCCATCAGCGAAAGTAAATCCTTCAAGTATTCCACCATGGCAGTAATATCCTCTTTAAAGGAATCTACCAGTTCAAGAACCTCCATCACCTGATAGTCTACCATCTCTTCACTATACGAAAAATACAGCTTGTTTGCTCCTAACGGAATCTTAGCCGCAGCTGCATAATATCCAAGCTTATCCTCTCCAACCGCTTCAATCTTTTCATACATCGGCAATTCACTCAGCTCTTCAAATTCAATCACAGACATATCCGCATTCAGACATGCACTTTGGTAATTCTCATAGCTTCTCTTGGCAAAGGTATAAAATCTGCTGACTCTGTCATATAAGTCCTGACGGATTCTAGCCACTGCTGTCACATACTTAAACTGTGATGCAATCATAATCGCACGGTAATCTGCATTTTTATTAATAATATCTCTAAGCGGCTCCTGTCCTACTACCGGCAATGCGTAAATGACCGAATCCTCCATTGCGGTATAGGTACCACTGTACTCTTCTCTGTTCAAATCATTCAACGCCAAAAAGGAACCCTGTGGTCTTACCAGCTTAAAATACTCGCTTTCCATGAGTACCTTGCCTGACAACACGATACCTACCTGTTTTACCTGTTCCCCCTGCATAAAGATTACTTCATTCTTCTTTACACCATTCTTCCCGTTTACACTTAGCATAGCATGCCTCCATTCCGAGGACTATTCCTGTATTCCTGCTACGATTTCAAGCTGTTCTGCTTTTGTCATTTCTCTCGTACAAACACAGACAATATAGTCCGGTATTGTTTCATATATTTTTATATCAGCAAGCCTCTCTCCGGCTTCATCCTGCATCTGCTGATATGTATGTTCCGTTACAAACTGCTCTATCCCCTCGCCTATACCGCGGCCTGTCAGCTTCACATAACTTTCCTTTGCCGCCCACATAGCATAAAATTCTTTTTTCTGTAATTCCTCATAGTTTATAGCAATAAGTCTCTCATATTCTTTGGCATGATAAAAGCGTTTCGCCAGTGTCAGTTTCACTTCCTTCATCACTTGAATATCGACTCCTACCGGTGCTGTATCTACCGCACACACTACCCATTCACCCGAATGAGACAGTGAATAATGAAAATTGGCATATCCTTTCAATGCAGGTTTTCCATATGGCCCCAAAGCCACCTCTACCTGTTCCCACTCTTCCTTTGTATATCCCTGTTCCAAAAATCCGTGTCTTAGCAAAAGACCTGCACAGATTCCTCTTTCTCTATCCTGCTGTCTTTTCAGCCTTTTCACTCGTTCTCTTCTCTCTTCATCCAACATAGCCAGCAGCTTTTCCTCGTTTTCTGTCCTTATCCATGCTGTGTTCGCTGCGTATATCTTCATTTGTAAATCCTTCCATTCGATGATAGCCCCGATATAATCGGGGCTATCTTCACTTTATCATTAATATTTTCCAAAATCACCATCTAAGGATATAATATCCTCATTATCTACGAAAGCATCTTCTTCCTCTTCATAGAAATCTTCTTCCATTACCGGCTTACGCATTCTTGCTGATAAAAGCTTGTACTTACCAACTGCATGTAACAGCTGACCTGCAAGATTAGATAATTCCGCACTCGCTGCCGCACACTGTTCGCTGGTTGCTGAGTTCGTCTGTACAACATCTGCAATCTGAGTGATACCGGCATTCACCTGTCCAACTGATGTTGCCTGATTTGCCGATGCATCTGCAATACGGCTCACCAAGGTTGCAATATTCTCAACCGAACCTAGAATTTCTTCTAATGCCTTTGCCGTATCTGCTGCAAGCTTAGAACCAATCTCTACCTTACGGATAGAATCATCAATCAACTCAGCAGAATCCTTTGCTGCTTCTCCTGACTTGCTGGCAAGATTTCTTACTTCCTCTGCTACTACCGCAAAGCCCTTACCATGAACACCTGCTCTTGCCGCCTCTACAGACGCATTCAATGCAAGAATATTTGTTTGGAATGCAATATCATCAATTACCTTCATAATCTTAGAAATATTCTCAGATGACTCATTGATATCCTGCATTGCTGCAATCATCTTGTTCATCTGCTCATTTCCACGAATCGCACCTTCCTTGGTATTCTGTACCAATTCATTTGCTGTGTTTGCATCCTCTGCATTTATTTTAGCACCATTTGCAATTTCTTCAATAGATGCTGTAATTTCTTCAATTGCACTTGCCTGTTCCGTTGTTCCTTGTGCCAATGAATTACTTGCACTTGCCACCTCATTCGCACCAGATGCCATACGGTTTGCAGAATCACGAATCACTGAAAGATTCTTATTGTTATCACGAAGCATCTTCTTTAATGACTTACCCATCACATCCTCTTCGCTAGCCTGAGGACATACAACAGTCAAATCACCCTCGGAAACCTTTTCTGCCACACGAGCCTGGTCACCAATATGAGCAACCATCTCTCCATAGGAATCAGCCAAATCACCAATTTCGTGAATGCCTGTTTCGCAAGTAGTATCTACATCAATATTACCCTTTGCCATTTCCTTTGCAACCTTATTCAACTTCAGGAACGGTCTAAGAATCTGCTTATCAATTGCATATCCCGCTGTTCCTACACAAAGCAAAGTAACTACAATTGCCAGGATAATCAGGAAGTTACTTCTTGATGCGATGTAATGCTCGTTCTCCTCAGTTGGCTGTCCAACAAAGAGCATTCCTACGCACTCTCCACTGCTCTCCACTAATGGAAGATAATATGCATAATACGGCTGATTATTAATCATCATATCCGTTGCTTCAAGCTCACCGCGATTATTCAAAACAGCATTCACCACATCAGCATCCGCTTTCGATCCGACAATTCTCTCTCCTGCGGTATTTTTCATGGTAGTTGCTCTTCTGACATCCCCATAGAAAAAGGAAATATCTACCGAATTTTGTGCTGCAATATTATCAAGATACTCTGAATTAGCTGTAATATTATAATTACCCTTATACAAATCTTCTCCCTTTAATTCAAAGCCACCTGCGGACAATTCATTAATGGAATAAGCCACTGTAGTCGCAACAGCTCTCAACCCATCCAATGCTTCACTTTCCAATCCCTGACGTACAACCAAGGATGAAAAAATTGTTATTAATACAGCCGTTATGGCAACAGCCGTAGATGAAAACAACAGCATCATTGTTCTCATACCTATTTTCCTTGCTTTTTTATCTCTTTTTTTCATTTGCATTCCCATAAAAGCGACATCCTTTCACGCCAAACGCCACCACGCTTTGCGAGGTGCCTTATTGGACAATAATTTTACTTACTATAATATATTGTAAATTGTTTATCTTTTAAAGTCAATAGTTGTATTTGTCGCTCTTTATTACTTTTTTTATTTTATTTGCACTTTTTTAATATACCAAATATTTCTTCATATTCTCCAACGCATTTTTTTCCAAACGTGAAACCTGTGCCTGAGATATCCCAATCAACTCTGCAACCTCCATTTGCGTCTTTCCCTCAAAAAATCGCAGCATCACAATCTCGTTCTCTCTCTCATTTAATCTCTTCATCGCTTCACTGAGTGAAATATTCTCCACCCAATGCTCCTCCTTACACTTCTTATCGCTGATTTGGTCCATTACATATAAAGTATCTCCCCCCTCTGAAAACACAGGTTCATAGAGACTCATCGGATTCTGGATTGCGTCCAATGCATATACAATATCTTCCTTTGCCACCCCTATTTCTGTCGCAATCTCCATGATTGTAGGTTCTCTTAGGTTTTTCTTCATAAAGCTCTCCTTTGCATAAATCGCTTTATAAGCGGTATCCTTTAACGAGCGGCTCACGCGAATCGCACTGTTATCTCGCAAAAAACGTTTTATCTCTCCTGCAATCATCGGAACTGCATAGGTACTAAACTTTACCCCGAGACTCCTGTCAAAGTTGTCTATCGCTTTTATCAATCCGATACAGCCGATTTGAAATAAATCATCTACATTCTCATTCGTTTGCGAAAAACGTTTAATTACGCTTAAGACCAAGCGCAAATTCCCTTTAATATATAGTTCTCTGGCCTGCTGGTCTCCCTGCTCTATTCTTAGAAATAATTCTTCTTTCTCTTCATTTTTTAACGTTGGCAGCTTTGCCGTATTTACACCACATATTTCAACCTTACTCTGTGCCATAGCTTTTCCTCCTATTTTCTATGCATCACAACAAAAATCGCCATAATACATATGTACAAGAGGTGTAAATACCGTCTTTATGATTATTCCTTCATCATTTCCTTTTTCAACCTTTTCATTATTTTCTTTTCCAATCTTGATATATACGACTGTGAAATCCCTAAGTAATCAGCCACCTCCTTCTGTGTCATTTCCATCCCCGAAGCATTCCCAATTCCAAATCTCAGCTTTATAATTACCTGCTCTCTCTCACTTAGCTTCGCAATGGCTTTTCTCAAAAGCTTACGTTCCGCCTCCTTCTCCAAATCCTTATAAATCACGTCTTCATCTGTTCCTAATATATCCGATAGTAAAAGCTCATTTCCATCCCAATCCACATTGAGAGGCTCATCTATAGAAACCTCCAATCTGGTTTTGTTATTTCGTCTCAGATACATCAAAATCTCATTTTCAATACATCTTGATGCATAAGTCGCCAGCTTAATATTTTTATCACGATTAAAGGTATTAATAGACTTAATCAACCCGATGGTTCCAATAGAAATCAAATCCTCTACCCCAACTCCCGTATTGTCAAACTTCTTTGCAATATATACAACCAAACGCAGATTATGCTCTATCAATGTAGCTCTTGCTTCATCTGCGTCATCACTATCCAACCCATTAATTACTTCAATTTCTTCCATGCTTTCCAAAGGAGGCGGTAACACTTCCGTTCCACCAATATAGTGAATCTCCTGATGCCCTGCTAATGCTGCCGCTTCCTTTTTTCTCAAGCACAGCTTCATTCTCCCTGGTAAATAAACCTTCAAAATCATAGTCCTTCCTCTTTTCTACTGTTATAGTAATCCTTGATGCAATATCATTCTAAATCTGCCATCCGTTGATAATTGTCCCTCATACAATGCTACAATTTCGCAATACCGTTCTATACATTCACCTTTTTTATAAATCTTCAAACCATCTACTTCCATTCCTATCAGCATACCATTTTCCTTTCCTACACTATGAAACGGAATATATTTATAATTTGTGTTGTGTTCCAATCCCCCAAGTGCTTCCATTACTTCCTTCTCCACAATAGAAACTGGCTTTCCGCTTATCGGTTCCTGCAAAACATTACCTGTATCATACAATGCTTTCACCTGCACCTTTTTCCCCTTATCCAATATCTCCACATCACAATATACGTCCTTGGCATCCTTTCTTCTACAATACTTCAAATAGGCAATCGCCACACCAATAAACAGCAATACCGCTACACTAAGCACCAGTCCGTGCAGTTCACCAAGCTCCACTCGTAATTTCTCATATCCTTTTATATAAACAAAGCTTATCGTATAAAAATACAATACACCTCGTACCAACTCCTGCAGCTTCGTTTTGTGGTATGCTATTTTCATTACAATATATCCTTGCAGCAAATTGCAAATCCCATTGCTTCGACAGCCTTGTACTTGAAGCAACAACAAACAGCATGCCAGAATTGCTCCCACCACAGAGGCTGCAAAAATCCTTTTCCACCTCACTCGCTTATCCCATAAGAGCGAAGTCATAACCAGCACCGTCGCATCAAGCAATAGATTTTCTATCAAATACGCATCCAAATACACAGCATAAATAACAATCACCTCTTTGCTTAAGTATACAAAAAAGCCCGCTCATATTTTGTCATAATATGAGTGGACTCCTTAAATAATTCTCGTGCCAATTCAACAAAAAAGGACTACCTTCTCCAAGGCAATCCTCTTGCTTATCCAATTTAATTTTAATAAGTTAAATTATTTCTTTAAAAAATCAGGTATGTTAATCGACTGAGGCTTCACATTACTTCTCAACTCAGTTGGCTTTGGCTGAAGCATTGGCTTCGGTGCCACCTGCTGAGACTGTACTGTATTAATGCCCGGAATCGGTTTAATCGGTGTCTTAGGTGTTACCGAGAATCCACTTCCTATCTTATTCACAGGCGCATTAGCCGCATTCTGGTCAAGTCCTGTTGCAATCACAGTAATCGTACATGCATCCTTCATCTCTTCGTTGAACATCGCACCAAAGATAATATTAACATCAGAACCGGTTAACTCCTGAACATAGCTTGCCGCATCAGATGCATCAAAGATAGAAATCTCTCCGGAAACATTCAGAATCACATCAGTTGCTCCCTTAATCGTGGTCTCAAGCAACGGAGACTCAACAGCCATCTTAACAGCCTGCATCGCCTTCTCTTCACCTGTACCGTGACCAATACCAATATGTGCAATACCCTTGTTCTTCATAACAGTCTGTACGTCTGCAAAGTCAAGGTTGATAACAGAAGGAACATTAATCAGGTCTGTAATACCCTGTACAGCCTGCTGTAACACCTCATCTGCCTTCTGTAAAGCCTGAGGCATGGTTGTCCGTCTGTCAACAATATCAAGAATCTTGTCATTTGGAATGACAATCAATGTATCTACGTGGTTCTTAAGCTTCTCAATGCCTCCCAAAGCATTGGTCATACGCTGCTTAGCCTCGAAGCTGAAAGGCTTTGTTACTACACCTACCGTAAGGATTCCCATTTCCTTAGCAATAGCTGCTACAACAGGGGCTGCACCTGTACCGGTACCACCACCCATACCACAGGTTACGAACACCATATCCGCATCCTTGATGGCCTCTTTGATATCCTCAGAATTCTCTTCTGCTGCCTTCTCACCCTTCTCAGGCTTAGCACCGGCTCCGAGTCCCCTAGTCTCTTTCTCGCCGATCTGCAAAAGCTTAGGTGCCTTACAAAACTGCAATGCCTGCTTGTCCGTATTTATCCCAATAAATTCAACACCTGTAATCTTCTGATCTACCATTCGGTTAACCGCACTGTTACCTGCGCCACCGACACCTACAACAATAATCTTTGCTGCAACATCTGTATCGTTAGTTATAATCTCGAGCAAGATTTTCTTCCTCCTTCACAATCCCAAATAAATTCCATTTAGTTTATCATATAATTTTTCGCGTGATTTAGCAATCCTTTTTTTGCTTTTATTAATATTTTTTATGTTACCCCGCCACATCTTTTTCAAAAGTAATACTTTTTTTGTCAGATGAATAATTTTGCAGGTTCAGGCTTCCACTTTCGCCCTCCAGAGAAGGTAATATGTAAGGTAACTGCATCAGCTTATCATCCAGATTTTCCATTTTCCCAAGCAAAACCTTAACCTTCCCATATCCAAGTATCACATTATAATTTTTATCAAACTGAATCTTTTGCACTGCTACTTCGTATTTATTCAACAGCTTCGTAATTGTCAGGATATTTTGAAATATCTCTTCATTATCTATAGGAAGCTTTTCATATAAAACAATATAGTCAAAATCCAATCCCGTTACTTGAGGTACCCCTATCGTCGGCACCTTTGTAGATTCAATCACCACACCATCATTATCAAAATACATATAGCTTCCAAGATACTCCACATACCCTGCAATCGACTTTTCATATACTTTGATTCGTATTGTATCATTTGATTCAACAATCACATCCATTGTTTCAACAAACGGAATATCATTCATTTCCCGATTAGAATATTTTAATGCAAGAAATAGTGAATTATCCCCCAAATATCCCGTCATAATCTTTTCCCGAATCTCATCTGCCGAATAATGCTTATTCCCTTCTACATATACAGTCTTTACTTGAAAATGGATGAGAAGAAAGTATACTACACCCAATAACAAAGTTATGATTCCAAGCATTATAATCATTTTGATTTTCAAACGCAGATGCGGTATTCCCCGTTCTCTTCTACCCATTATCATGTATCATATCCCTCTTGCCTGCATTTATCTTACTCGCGCATGCCACGGCTTACATTTAACACCAATCCTATCTCTATCAGAAGCAGTACCACAGAAGAGCCTCCATAACTGATAAAAGGAAGTGTAATACCCGTATTCGGTATGGTATTGGTAACAACGCCGATATTCAGAATCACCTGAATGGCAAAATGCGCCATAACTCCCACCACAAGAAGTGCACCAAACAAATCCTCTGTATTATTGGCAATAATCATACAGCTCCATATCAATACGATAAATAACAGAATCACTGCCATCGCACCAAAAAGGCCAAGCTCCTCACACAAAATCGAGAAAATCATATCATTCTGTGCCTCCGGCAAAAAGCCCATCTTCTGCATACTTTGACCTAAGCCTTTACCCCATATACCACCCGAGCCTATAGCATAAAGCGACTGTAGGGTCTGAAATGCCTTATCCGTACTAAAATCCTCCGGATGCAGCCATGCCTGAATACGAAGCAATCGGAAGCTATCCACATCACTCCCTCCTACTGCATACACGATAACGCCAACAGCTACAGCCACTACTGATACACCGGCAATTACAAATACTTTATAATCAGGCAATGCCACAAAAAGCATGGCAACCGCAATACCAAGAACAATAATCGCAGAACTCAGATTCTTTGTTATGGCATAAATCAAAATTGCTGCTATCGCCGGTGGTATAAACGTCAACGCCAATCCTGCCGTTGTACGTATTTTCTTTCCAAGCTTTGAAATCACTGCTGCCATGTAAATAATCATACACAGCTTGGTAATCTCTGCCGGCTGAACAGTAACCACCTTCAAATCAAGCCATCTGGTCGCGCCGTTCGCCGTAACACCAAGTCCGGGAATCTTAACCAATGGAATTACAAGAATACCAACCAGACAAATCCATATATCCAGTTCCTTCCAAAACCGATACGGAATCCTAACCGTTACAACCAATGCCGCTAACCCAAGTAAAGTAGCAAGTAACTGTTTTTTTAAGAAAAACGCCGGATCCCCATAATCCAATCCCGCCTTATATGAGCTTGCCGAATAAATCATCAGCAATCCAAATGCCACCAAAAACAGCACTACGATTAGCAACACAAAGTCAAAATGGCCATTGCTCCCCTTATTCACATCTCTCTGTCTATTCTGCCGCTCTCTCACGCAATCAACCCCTAAGCTTATTTACATATTCCTTAAACATCTTTCCACGAACCTCATAATTCGGGAACATTCCCCAGCTTGCACACGCCGGCGATAACAATACCGCATCCCCAGGCTGTGCCTCCTTCACACAGATATCCAATGCTTCCTCAAAGGAATCCGCAAAAATAATATCCGTAAATCCGTTTCTTCTTGCACATTCAGCAATTCTCTCTCTCGTCTGACCGATTAACACCAGCTTCTTTACCTTATTGTCAAAGCACAAAATCCAATCATCAAACTCACCGCCCTTATCATAGCCTCCGCCAATCAAGATAGTCGGTCTGTCCATCGCCTTAATTCCTTGAATTGCCGCATCTGTATTTGTCGCCTTAGAATCATTGTAGTACATAACCTGATTCTTTGTAGCCACATATTCGATTCTATGTTCCACCGCTACAAAACGCTTAATCGTCTGTAGAATATTAGCCATTGGTACACCTGCATTCATACTGATACCAATCGCTGCCATGACATTCTCTATATTACAAAGACCAACCAGATTCATATCTGTCTTTACATTCAAAAGCTTCTCTGACTCACCATTCTTTGCAAGCCAAATAAATTCATCCGCATAATATAAGCCATTCTCCAACACCCTTGCTGAAGAAAAATAAACCACACTGGCAGAACATCTCTCTCCAAACTCTCTGGTGTATTCATTTTCATAATTCAACACACAGAAATCTTCCTTGGTCTGATTCATCGTAACAGCTTCTTTTGCAGCAGCATAATTCTCCATCGTATGATGTCTGTTCAAATGGTCAGGCGTAATATTTAAAATCGCCGATACACAAGGATGAAAATGCTCTATCGTCTCTAACTGGAAGCTGGAAACCTCTGCCACTGACACAGTCTGCTCTGTCATAAGAGGCGCCGCATCCGTATAAGGATTACCGATATTACCTACAATATAAACGCTGTCGTAATACTCCTGCATAATCTGTCCTACCAATGAGGTAGTTGTCGTCTTACCATTGGTACCGGTAATGGCAATTACCCTTCCCTTAGCATAGTTATAGGCAAGCTCAATCTCTCCCCAGACAGGCACCTGCTTCTCCTTTAGTAACAGTACAAAATCTAAATCTGTAGGCACACCCGGACTAAGCACTGCCAAATCCACCTTCTCACTAAGTTCCTGTGAAAATGCACCAATCACAAGCTCTGCCTTGCTGTTCTCACCAAGCTTTGCCCTTACATCAGACTCTGCCACCTTATCATTGCTCTCATACAAAACAACCTCTGCTCCATTTGCCTCAAGAAGCTGTGTTGAACCAATGCCGCTAATTCCTGTTCCGACAACCAGAACCTTCTTTCCATGTAAATCTATCATTCTATTTCATACCTTTCTTATTCTCTAATGTACACTCCATAAGTAAACATAATAACTCACTATCCATTATAATCCATATCTTCTAAATAAGGAAGAATATTTTCAAAAAGCTGCTTTACCACAGGTGCTGCTATTTGTCCGCCATAATACATTCCTTTAGGATGGTCAATAATAACAAGTGCCATAACCTTTGGTTCGCTTGCCGGCCAAAATCCCAAAAAAGAAGCAATATAACGTCCAGAGCTTCTTGGCAGAGTCTGACTGGTTGCAGTCTTTCCACCAATCTCAAAGCCCTCTATATACGCCTTACTGCCGCCCCCCTCCGACACCACCTTTTCCAGCATCAAACGCAGTTTTTCTGAAGTTTCCTCAGATACAATCCCCTCCGTCTGCGGATATACAAACTCCTCTATCGTCTCCTGATCTTCACTCATCACATATCTGCCAAAGTGGGGTGTTACCGTATTCCCACCGTTAATGATTCCTGCTACCGTCGCCATAAGTCTCACCGGTGTTATCTGAAAGGATTGCCCAAAGGATATAGTCGCAAGCTCTACATTTCCAACATTCTCAAGCTTATGCATAATTGTTCCCGCTTCTCCCGGAAGGTCGATGCCCGTCTTATTCATTAGCTGGAACTGTGAAAAATAGGAAAAATAACGCTCCGCCCCGATACGCAATCCAAGGTTGATAAATACAGGATTACAGGAATTACCAAATGCCTCCAAAAAGGTTTGCGAGCCATGACCGCTCACCTTATGACATCGTATTCTTCTATCATCCACAGTGGTATATCCGGGACAGTGAAAACCTTCCTCCAGTGTCACAACACCTTCCTCTAAACCTGCTGCCGTGGTAATAATTTTAAAGATAGAACCCGGTTCATAGGTATCGTTAATGCAGCCGTTTCTCCACATGGCATTCAATAAATCCTGCTCGCTCGGTGCCTCGACATTTTCCTCTGTTTCTGCCTCAACGCTCTCCTGTACATAGATTTCCTGTAGCGTAAATGGGTCATTTAAATTAAATTCAGGTACATCCGCCATCGCCAAAAGCTCTCCATTGTTGACATCCATTACAATCATAGAAACCCCTGCTGCCTGTTTTGTTTCATAGGTCTGTAAGGCTAGCTGTGTCGCATACTGCTGTATATTGGCATCTATACTGATATGTAAATCTCCTCCCGCTACAGGTTCCCTTCTTTTTTCTCCTACATCCTCTATTTCCATTCCTCTTGCATCCGTCACCGTAAGAATCTTACCCTTTAATCCCGTCAGATACTCTTCATACTTTACCTCAAGTCCTATAATCCCCTGATTATCTGCACCTGTAAAGCCAAGCACCTTGGAAGCAAGACTTCCAAAGGGATAATATCGCTTGTAATCCTCATCCACCTTCACACCTGCCAAATCCATATTACGGATTTTGTCACCGGTCTCCTTATCCACATTGCTCTTAATTCTCTCTCTTGAAGAATACTTTTCCACACGCTTTCGCACATATTCCTCACTAAGTTCAAGCTCCTTGGATAGAATCTCAATCACCCTCTCAGGCTCTTCAATCTGATTATAAATAACCGATACCGTACATACCGTTTCATTATCTGCAAGAACAACTCCATTCCTATCTATAATCCTGCCTCTTGCCGCCTTGATATCTCTTTCTCTTTCATGTAATTCCTCTGCCAAATCCGTATAATGCTGCGAACAGCCAATCATCAAATATCCCACACGAACAATTAACGCAAGCAGCATCATCACGCAAAGCAAACACATAATAAATATCTTCCTCTTGTGTCTTGTCTTGACTCCTGCCATAGAAAACCCCATAAAAGTGATTATTACTAATGTATTATCTCTTCTATGGGGTTATGTTAATTTTTATTCTTTTGTATTCTATTCCAACACTTTATGGAGCTGTTCCATCTCCAAGATAGCTGTCTTCTCGTTCTGCTTCTTCACCCGTTAACGGATCAACCAATTCTCCAGTCTGCGAATCCACTACATAATAAGCACCAGTTCCCAGAACATTCTCTACCTCCTGCTGTTCTGCAACGGTCATTTCCTCTGTCTTAATGATATGCAGATACGGTAGCACCTCCGTCAAAATATTACGCACAATACCGGTAGCATAATAAGCATGCGCCTGCTCCTCTTCATTCGGCTCATCAATCACCACATATATTGCAATCTGCGGGTCATCTGCCGGAGCATGTCCCAGAAAGGAAACTACATAATTGGTTTTATCTCGTGGCACCTTCTCTGCTGTTCCTGTCTTACCACCTATCGCATAGCCTGCCGGTCTTGCAGACTTACCCGTACCCTCAGCTACAACCGCATTCAGATACTCCAGCATCTGCTGTGAGGTTGTATTGGAAATCGTCTGCTTCAATACTCTCGGTTCTATATTTTCAACCGTTGCTCCTGCTGAATTCATAATCTTATTCACCATGTGAGGCTCATAATAATATCCGCCATTTACAATCGACGAATACGCAGCTATCATCTGAATCATGGTAACATTAAAGCCTTGTCCAAAGGATGTAGTTGCAAGCTCTACTGAACGCATGGAATCTGCGTTATAAATAAGCGCATCCGTTCTTGACTCTCCTATCAAATCAATATTGGTTTTTAAACCTAAGTTAAATATATTTTCAAATTGTAATATTTTATTCTCGCCTATACTTTCAGCCATTTTCATAAAAGCAACATTACATGACTGTTCCAGCGAACCACTAAGATCCAGCACTCCATGTCCTCTTCGCAGATTACACTTCATGGTTGTATCCGCAACCGTATGGTATCCCGGGCACTCATAGCTTTCATTTCCCTGTAGTATTCCTGTTTCCAACCCGGTTGCAAGGGTTAATGCCTTCGCTGTCGACCCCGGCTCATAGGTATCTGATATACAGAAATTTCTCCATAGCTGATTCAATGTCTCATAGTAAGTCTCTTCCTCAATCATGGTATCAATTTCTTCCTGAGAATAGTACGCCGTCAAATCCTTCGGATGATTCAAATCAAAATTAGGATAGCTTGCCATTGCCAGCACTTCACCACTATGTATATCCATAATAATACAGCCGGTATTGGTAGAGCCAAGCCCCTCGCGATAAAAATCCTTATGCTCTTCATTGAATTGAAGCACATACTTTTCCACAATAGACTGCATGTTCGCATCTATCGTACTTTGCAGGGTATATCCATCCACTGCTGCGACTGTAGTACGCTCCACATTCGAATCATCATTGACGTAGCCATACTCTCTGCCATTTGTGCCGTTCAGCTCGTCATTATAGTACTCCTCCAAACCAAAGGTACCATTATTATCTGAGCCCGTAAATCCTATCACATCGCAGGCAAGCGCACCGTTCGGATAATTTCTGATATATTCCTCTTCAAACCATACACCATGAATATTCTCATTCATCGACTTCATGGATTCAAACACCTGTACTTCCTCATAGCTTAAATGCTTCTTCAATACATAATACTGTGAATTAGGCTTAGCTTCAATATAGTCCATGATTGCAGCCCTGTCCAACCCAAAGCTCTCTACCAGTGCATTCACGGTAGGCTGTGTACTGTCCTCATAAGCCAGCATTACCTTACAATCCAATACAACATTGTACACCTTCTCGCTCACTGCCAGAATCGTTCCATTTCTATCTGTAATCATCCCCCGTTTAAAGGGCAAGGTCTTAGAATCATACTTTTGCTGGGACAATACCTTTTTTAGGTACTCATCATGATCCTCTGTTGTAATCACAACAAGTCTTACGCTCAAACCTGCAAAAGCCAGCAGTATGAGTATCCCCATAACTCCCAGCTTTTTACTCTTATATCGTTCTCTCCGCCGTCTGCGCTTTCTTCTGTCTCTTCTATTATTTCTTGCTGCCATACTCTCTCACCCGACTCCTACTCAGGAACACTTCCATACTGTCTTACATAGTCACTGCCTTCACCTGTATATGTGATGACTTGTCCTTCCTCTGCGTACTTCATCCCAAGCTCCTGTATGGCAACTCTCTTTATCTCCTCCAGATTCACATCACTCATAATCCGCATATATTCCTCATCATTTGCAAGCCGCATGCCGTTAAGCTCGCTTTGCAATGAAGATATGTGGTTCATTCTGTTAGTGATATCTGCCTGTAAATTAAGGTATCCAATCAGTACACCACCGGCCACTGCAATCGATATTGCAATAAACGCAACATACACCATCGACTGGAAAGATACCTTTTTCTTTTTGCGCCGTATCGTACGCTCTGATTCCACCTGCCGCCTTGGCTGTCTGGGAACTACCTGTGGTATCTCTTCTAGTTTTCTTACTGTATTTCCATCTATATAGATTTGTCGATTATCAGTGCTTTGACCGCTTTGTCTGTTCGTATACCTTGATGACGAACCTACATTTTTCATAAATCGCTCTCCTCGCTGTTTTCAGCTTCTCTCCGACAATTCCCCTTGTCGCCGCTTCCCTGCTTTTACATTAAATTCTTTCAAAAACTCTTAACTTTGCACTCTTTGAGCGTGAGTTCTCCTCTAGCTCCTCCTTGCTTGGCAAAATAGGCTTCCTTGGTGTTGCCTTTCCAAGCGGTGTCTTACCACATACACACACCGGAAACTCCGATGGACATGTACATGGATTCTCTTTATCTCTGTATATTGTCTTAACAATTCTGTCCTCTAAGGAATGGAAGGTAATAATACAAAGTCTTCCTCCCGGATTCAACATATTAATAAAATCATCCAATGAATTTCTCAAAACATCCAACTCATGGTTACATTCAATACGAATCGCCTGATATGTTCTCTTGGAAGGATGTCCGCCTGTTGCACGCATCTTCGCAGGAATCGCCGCTTTGATTAATTCATTTAACTCAAATGTAGTCTCTATCGGCTTTACCTCTCTTGCCTTCACAATATGCTTTGCAATATTCTTGGCAAACTGGTCCTCGCCATAGTCCTTAATAATACGATATAAATCCTTCTCAGAGTAATCATTAACAATATCTCTTGCTGTCAGGCTTTGTCTCTGGTCCATACGCATATCAAGTGCTGTATCATAATTATATGTAAAGCCTCTCTCTACCGTATCCAACTGATAGGAGGATACCCCCAAATCCAATACGATACCGTCTACCTTCTCCACTCCAACCTCCATAAGTGCCGCCTTGGCATTACAGTAATTGTTACGGATAATGGTAACCTTGTCTCCAAACTCCTCTAATCTTGCACTTGCAGCCTTTATCGCATCTGCATCCTGGTCAATTCCAATGAATCGTCCTTTATCGCTAAGTCTCTTACAGACATGATAAGCATGTCCGCCTCCACCCAGTGTTCCATCCAGATAAATTCCATCCGGCTTTATGTTCAGTGATTCAATTACTTCATCTAATAAAACTGATTTGTGTTTGAATTCCATATCTTTATACGTTCCTCCTTATATCATCAGCCCCAGTTCAGACATATGCTCCGCGATGTCCTCCATATCGTCATACTCAGAAGCCTCTTCCCATCTTGCCTTACTCCAAATTTCAATTCGGCTTGCTACACCGACAAGTACAACATCCTTATCAAGCTCGGCAAACTCTCGCAAAACTCCGGGTACAAGGATTCTTCCCTGCTTGTCCACCTCAACGCTTGCTGCTCCTGCCAGGAAAAAACGTACAAATTTACGTGAATCCTTATTCATAAGTGGTAGATTCTTAAGCTTCTCTTCAAAAGCAGCCCACTCTTGGTTATCGTACACAAATAAGCAGCCATCCAATCCCTTCGTCACAACAAATTCATCACCAAGTACCTCTCTGAATTTGGAAGGAATAATAAGCCTGCCCTTAGCGTCGATTGTATGATTGTATTCACCCATAAACATGGCAATCATCTCCCACTTTGAACCACTTTGTTCCACTTTCCACCACTTTTAAGTACATTTTACATGACTTTATATAAAATAACAAGCATTATATTCAAATTTCATTGGTAAATAATGTGTTCACTTTCTCTATAAAATGATATTTTTTTCATTCGTTGCCCCTCATTTGTATTATTTTGTGTTGACAAAGCCTCTTTCTGTTCATATAATGTGTCTGTAAATTGAATATTATCTTCAGGGCAGGGTGCAATTCCCTACCGGTGGTATAGCCCACGAGCCGCAAGGCATGATTCGGTGTAACTCCGAAGCCGACAGTACAGTCTGGATGAAAGAAGATTATGATACACAGAGTACGTTCTATTGCTCTGTGTTACTATAGTTGCTCTGGTATTTTGTATACCGGAGTTTTTTGTTTCTACGCGTTAGAGCCATCTTCTATCAACGTAGGAATCTTTAGCATTCAAAAAGCCCTGAACGATTTTGTTCAGGGCTTCTTTTATATCGTAAAGTTCTCGGAGGTATACATTTATGAAAGATGAAGATTATATGAAACTGGCAATGGAGCTTGCCAAGAAAGGATGTGGTCACACCGCTCCCAACCCATTGGTCGGTGCTGTCATTGTGAAAAACGGAGAAGTCATCGGTCAGGGATGGCATGAAGAATACGGAGGACCTCACGCAGAGCGAAATGCTCTCAACTCCTGTACCCGGAATCCACAAGGCGCAACTATGTATGTCACCTTGGAGCCCTGCTGTCATCAGGGAAAACAGCCCCCCTGTGTAGACGCTATTATCGGGGCAGGCATCAGCCGGGTGTTTATCGGGTCCTTTGACCCCAATCCCCTTGTCAGTGGCAAAGGCATTCGCATTTTGAAGGAGCATGGCATTGAGGTGTATGAGAACTACCTCAAAGACGAATGTGATAAACTCAATGAAATATTTTTTCATTTCATCCGCACAAAAACTCCCTTTGTTACGATGAAATATGCCATGACCATGGACGGCAAAATCGCTACCGTTTCCGGTGCCTCCAAATGGATTACCGGAGAAATTGCCAGACAGCACGTACACACCCAAAGAAACCGGCACACTGCTATTATGGTTGGGGTCGGTACCGTGCTCGCCGATGACCCGCTTCTTACCTGTCGAATAGACGGTGGCAAAAATCCTGTACGTATCATCTGTGATACCAAACTTCGCACCCCTTTGACTGCACAGATAGTAACAACTGCCCGACAGTTTCCTACTATTCTTGCAACCTGCTGTGAAGACCGCAGTAGGTATATCCCCTACGAAGACTTGGGATGTCGCATCCTCCCTGTTTCTTCCAAGGATAACCATATTGATTTGGTACAGCTTATGAAACAATTGGGACAAATGCAAATCGACAGTATTCTGCTGGAGGGTGGCAGTACCCTCAACTGGTCAGCTTTAGAAAGCGGTATTGTCCATAAACTTCAAACTTATATAGCACCTAAGCTATTTGGCGGCAGCTTATCCACAGGCCCCGTAGGAGGACTTGGTGTCAATCTCCCTTCTACTGCCTTTTTACTGCGCAACTCCAATATCCGTCAGTTAGGTGAAGACTTTTTGATAGAAAGTGAGGTAATACCGAATGTTCACAGGGATTATTGAAGAAATTGGCACCATCAAAAATATTAACAAAGGAAAAGATAATGCAACGCTCAGTATTAGTGCAAACAAAGTTCTTGAGGGGACAAAAATCGGTGACAGTATCGCTGTGAATGGTATCTGTCTAACAGTCACTTCGCTTCTATCCGACTGTTTTACTGCTGATGTCATGCACGAAACCCTGACCCGCTCTTCGCTATCCGCTCTCACCGTTCAGACTCATGTAAACCTCGAACGCGCCATGGCAGCAAATGGTAGATTTGGCGGACATATTGTATCAGGACATGTGGACGGTATCGGTACAGTCTCCAATATCCGACGTAACAGCATTGCCATCTGGTACACAATACAAGCAGCACCTGACATCATGCGTTATATTGTTGAAAAGGGCTCTATTACCATAGATGGCATCAGCCTTACTGTCGCGAAGGTTAGCGATTGTGATTTTGCAATATCCGCCATTCCTCATACAGTGGAACAAACCATTTTGAAGGAACGTAAGATAGGAAGTATTGTCAATTTAGAAACAGATATGATTGGGAAATATGTTGAAAAGCTAATAGGCTTGTCACAAAAGTCCTCGACGAAAAGCACCATCACCAGAGACTTTTTATTGCAGAACGGATTTTAAATAGAATATCAGAAAGGCAGGATTATGAATATGATTGCATTTAACACTATAGAGGAAGCTCTTGAAGATTTGAAAAAAGGACGTATTATCCTTGTGACCGATGATGAAAATCGTGAAAACGAAGGCGATTTTATCTGTGCAGCAGAGTATGCCACCTCTGAAAACATTAATTTTATGGCTACACATGGCAAAGGACTTATCTGTATGCCTATGTCTGAAAAATACATAGAAAAGCTACAGATTCCTCAAATGGTTCAGCGAAATACCGACAACCATGAGACCGCCTTCACAGTATCCATTGACCATATATCCACAACTACGGGAATCTCAGCCGCTGAGCGTTCCATCACCGCCATGTCTTGTGTATCAGAAGATGCTTCACCAACAGACTTTAGACGTCCGGGACATATGTTTCCGCTCCTTGCAAAGAAAAACGGTGTATTGGAAAGAGCAGGCCACACAGAAGCAACCGTTGACCTGTG
>JAZNMO010000122.1:0-6590 GCA_045579665.1 Lachnospiraceae bacterium | reverse complement strand
AAATTCAAATTCGTCTAATTCTGTTGACGATATAGATTTGCTAATTCTGTTAATTCTTCTACTACATTTTGTCGCCAAACAACTTTTTGAATCAACCATTCACAAGGAAATTCTTTACATAATCCACAGAATTGCACATTATGCTCTCTCGTACATTTATGTATTGGGCAACCATTAGATTGCTCCCATTCCACACAATGTCCATCGGACTCTATACAACCTTGACAAATACCATCTTCTTTTTTCTTACATCCTACACAACATTCTCCGCAAGCAGTAACTGTTGTAAAATCTATATTATTTTTCACTTTATAGTCCTCGTCAAATTCATAGTTATCTATTTAAACAACATTAAAAATTCATCTACATTCTTTACATCAGTTTCTAAAACTGCTTTATATACATCAATACTCTTGTACTGCTCGAAAGAATATAATCCTCTTGAAATTAGTTCACGTTTAATACTGACAATGATGTCTTTCTGTGTTTGGTTTGTATTATTGACGATACTGTCGCAATATTTTTCTGCATCGAATATAGTTTTTTTATCAAAAAACCATAAATCTACATTCCACAATTCCCCTGTAATCATTGTTTCAAATCCGTGAAACCAAACCTTTTTTCCATTATCATTCACTTCTTCTTTCGCTTCATACCATACAGGATGAAATGTATTTATAATAAATGTCGATAGTTCATACATCTTATCCAATGACATCGTATCATTTTCAATATCAACATCCAAATCATTCCATGCCATCATATCCATTCTATAACTACCTATTATGTGCGCTTTCCCAATTTCTTCAATCTTTTTCAACAAACCAAATTCATATAATATAAGGTCAGCCTTTGCTTTTCTATCTGTATTATTCATTGTTTGTATTCTCTCCGTTAAATTCAAATTTACACTCTGCTTTGCTTTCATAACTTTACACCCAAGCAAAAATCAACTATCATCTTCTTTTCAATATCTGTCAAAACACGAAAGGAAATTTGACCGTTTCACCTACAGCGAAAGCTGACTCTCCGGAAGTCTCTGTAACTTCAAAACTTGCTCCATCCCATCCGTTAATTCTGATGATTCCTTTTACACTTCCATCATCTGATGTGAATGTCAGCTCTCCATTTTCATTATCAACAAAGCTTCCTTCTATTTCCCCTTGTCTGTAGAAGGAGATAATAGCTTCATCATCTCCTTCCCATCCCTGTCGAGTAATCAGAAAGCTGTATACATCACCTGTTCCCTGGTTATCTACATACAAACCGTACTTTGCAGATATTTCCGGCATAGCAAAAGCTTCACCTTTAATCTTTGCCAATTCATTTGCAAGCACATAAGCTCTATGCTTGGTAATCTCCTCCCAGAAGGAGTTCTGAAGAAGAGGATACATACTGCCGTTTTCTTCTGCAGACCCAAGGTTTAGCAATGTTACTTCTTCCTTCATAGCTATCCAGTTTCTTTGTTCTGCAAGAATCTTCTCTTTTGTCTGTTCATCTGCTAAATCGCTGAATCTGCTCCAAAGGCTATTTAATTCAGTATCCCATATTACAAAAAACCATCTGGATGATATATTCATTTCCATCTGAGTTTGAGCTGCCTGTGCTAACGGAGTGTACTTTTGGATAATCTTCTCAATATTTTCCACTTCCCTTTGCAGGGATGTTGACGCTGATACCACATAGTCAACATCCGTCTTGATATCCTCAGAATAATCAAAGCCAAAATCTATTTCTAATTTATCATTCAATTTGATTTCATTACTTTCTCGATTTGCAGAGTTAGCTTCTTCTTTCAGTTGAAAATTTTCGATTTCAATGTCTAAAGCATTACTTTCTGTTTTCTCTTTTCCACAGCCACTACAAAGTCCGATTAAAGATATTAATATCACCACATAAATTCTTTTTTTCATATGCTCTCCACTTACTCCTTATCAAATTTCTTCTAATTTGTCCTTCGTTCTGTTTACATAATACCATAACATAATGATATCTGCTATAATAAAGCTAGAAGCTATATAAGCAAATCGCTTTTATCTGTGCAACTTAAATCAAGCAACTGCCTTTCAAATTTTCTATAATAAATCCAGAGCAGCAAAGTGAGGTTAGATGGCTATGCACGAATGGCAAAGACAAATTCAAACGATTATTGAAGAGATTGATACATGTATTAAAAAACATAATGATGAAGCATTAACGCTGGAACATCTTGCCGGCCGGCTTGGTTATTCAGAGTTTTATATTTCGAGAAAGTTCAGAGAAATCTCAGGTATGCAGTTTCGGGATTATCTGCGATACCGCAGACTGGCTTTTGCCTTGAAAGAACTTCGGGATACCAAGAATGGCATCTTAGAGATTGCCTTGGATTATGGTTTTTCTTCTCACGAGGCTTTTACCCGAGCCTTTAAGGAGGCATATGGTATCACACCAAGTGATTATCGTAAGAATCCTATCCCTGTCGTACTTCGTACCATCATTAAGCCTTTTGACTGCTACTTATTAGGAATAGGAGAGGTTGGTATGGCGAAATCTACAAAAGATGTAAAGATTTATTTTGTAACGATTCCTGCACACAAGTTCTTACATATTAAGAATTATGAAAGTATCGGATATTGGGACTTTTGGCAAAAGCAGAGTCTGATTCCGGGGCAGGATTGTGAAACGATTTGCGGTTTACTTGACAGTATCAAGGGCAAGTTAGACGACATGGGCGGAGATGAAGCAAATAGCGGTAGCGGACAAGTTATGGCATTCATTAACGAGCCCGAGGGAAGAATCTGTAGCTGGGGGATTCCTCTTGCGGAGTGCTATGGTGTACGTCTTCCTATGGATTATGACGGCGAAATACCTTCGCAAATGCTTATGGTGGATGTCCCTGAGGCAGAATATATTGTCTTTGAGCATGGACCGTTTGACTTTGAAAAAGAAAATGCAACTGTAGAAGCTAAGATTGAAGAGGCTATGAAGAACTTTAATTATGAAGAAAGTGGCTATTGTCTTGATTTAACACCGGGCAGAGTATTCTACTTCTATCATGATGCTGCACGCTTTTGGAAATATGTTAGACCTGTACGAAAAATATAATATAAATACAGAAAAGGGAAGAAATCTTAAAAATCTCTTCCCTTTTCTGTATTTATATTACCACAAATTCGTCTTTTTTTCAAGACTACCAATGCTATCCATACCGTAGTATAATCAGACAATTACAAGGAAAAAGGGGGATTTTTGGATGGAAAATAATTTACTAGATTTACTGCTAGGAAATACACAGATTCAAAAGATATTAGAAATCAACCAAAAGACAGAAGCCTTTGGTCTACAGCTTTCCGAAGCGGATGTGAAGCTTCTTGTGGAAGGTCGGAAGAATAATTTGCGTGAACAACAACGTGTAGAATTTGGAGAAGGAATTTTACCAAAGCTAATCTTTACCTTTTGCGACTCGCCCCACATCTACCAGCAAAATTATGTAGAAACCCTTCTACGCTTACAAGATATTTTTTACCTATACAAAAATGAATGCATGGACGAACTGACTGACGATGAATTACTTGATTTTATGAAGAAGGCTTTCGATGGTGAGTGCGAAGGCTCATTGGACTACTTGGAGGATCACCTGTTATGGACTATCAAATGAATGAATTAATACCTATTGTAGCTATGCTTGCAGATAAATATACTTCGAAGGAAAGCACCTCTATTTCTTATGAACGTGCCAATCAATTGATGGAAGCTGCTATATATTGCATGGCGCAATGTAATAAACCTTTTCAATTAACAGCCTCTCATAAGCTCGCTGCACTGGAAGTATATAAACATGGCTATCAAAATCTGGTTAAAAAAGTATCTGACGCACAGACTCAATATAATCAGATGATTGCTGATTTCTACGATTACGGTAATGAAAATTATCGTGATACTGTTATCAAAGCCATAGCGGGATTTTTTCAATATTATGACCCTGTGTTTGCCCCACAGGAAACAATTATTTCTATGGATTACCCTACTATTTACCCCATTGAAAATCTAAAAGGAATTGATGCCATTGCAACCTATATCGAATATATTGGCTTCGAACAAAGATTTCTGAATGCTTTACCACAAGGATATATATATGGTGTATTATATAACTATCAAACGAATTATCGGAAGCAATTCTACAATATATGTCGCATCATTTTTCGCCATATACTGGGGCATATGCTGATTGGAAAAAGGCTAGGGGAATCGGTCTCGCAAGAAGACTATGAGATTTTGACATCTCTGATTCTTAAAAATGATAAGGATTGCCTAGAAACTATGCTTTTGAAATATCTTAACATACTGATTTTAGGACAATACGATAATGACGACGCATTAAAAAATTATCTACAGTATGATATTAAAGATTTTATCGTGGAAGCAAAAAATGCTGCTAGTAACAACACCCTTAAAAGAGTGATTGTTCTATAAACTTGCCAAATCCTTATCGCAAATGACAAGAAGCTATGATATTCAACTGCTACAATCATAGTATCAGTTGAATGAAAGGAGACAGCAATGGAGTGGATCACATGTATCAAAAGCGCAATCAACTATATAGAGGAGCATTTACTCGATGTTCAAAGTCCTGAGGAGGTAGCTTTAGCGGTTCATATCTCGCCGATGTATTTGCAACGTGGTTTTCAAATCATGACCGGATATACGATTGGCGAATATATTAGAAACCGCCGACTCTACCGTTCTGCATTGGAGCTTGTAAACTCACAGGATAAAATC
Source organism: Lachnospiraceae bacterium (assembly GCA_045579665.1). Lineage (GTDB taxonomy): Bacteria > Bacillota > Clostridia > Lachnospirales > Lachnospiraceae > COE1. The sequence goes on along the minus strand of JAZNMO010000122.1, from coordinate 1,832 downwards.
ATTGATATTGCTTTTAAATATGGTTATGAAACACCTGAAAGCTTTACAAAAGCCTTTACTCGTTTTCATGGTGCAACTCCATCTGAGGTTCGCAAGGACAGAAGCCTTGTAAAAATCTTTCATCCACTGAGAGTAAATATTGTGATTCAAGGAGGAGAAAAGATGGAATTTACAGTTGAAAAAATGGCAGGTTTTAAGGTGATTGGTTTCTCAAAGGAGTTTTCCTTTGACAGCTCATACGGCGAGATACCAAAGTTTTGGAACGAAATATTCGAGAAGTATGAAGCCAGACTCTTTGCAGGCAATCCGCCTGTAACGGAGATTGAACAGGCAATGTGCGCTAACCGTATCGGCGAATTCGGTGTATGTATTGATGATATTGGCAAGGATAGCAAGTTCCGCTATATGATATGCGGAAGGTATATGGGTGGAAATGTTCCTGAAGGCATGAAACTCTATGAGCTTCCTGACTGTGAGTGGGCAAAGTTCAAATGCGTTGGCCCGATGCCTGAGTCCATGCAGACTGTCAACACACAGATATGGAAGGAATGGCTCCCCGGAAATACCGAATATGAGTTAGCAGGAAAGTTCAATATTGAATGGTATTCCTCCGCTGGACGTCCACAGGATGCTGACTATCAGAGTGCTATTTGGATTCCAGTTAATAGAAAATAAAACACTTATAAAAAGCAAGAAGTGTACACAAGCCAGTAAAGCTGTGTACGCTTCTTATATTTTAGTCTTCACTTCATTTACACAAACACCATCTGTACCAAAAACATATATATTAAAGTACCAACAAGAATGGAAAGCAAGGTATTGTGCTTCCATTTATGCAGTACTACCACCAATGCAACCGCCAGTATCTCAGGTATTCCCCGAGTCCCTTCTAAAAATGATATATTTTTCAGGGAATAAACCACCAACATTCCCATAATGGCATAAGGCAATACGCTTCCCATATACATAATAATCTTCGGTGTCTTTTTCCGAAATACCAGAAATGGCAAAAAGCGTATCGCAATCGTAACAAAAGCTACTACCACTATAATTCCAAAGGAATGTGCGTAATCTATCATTCTTTGGCACCTCCTTCTAACCACTTTCTTTCTGCAATTAGGGCAACAGTTATCGCAATCATTGCAGGAATCAGAAAATCAGAGGGACAAAAAAGTAATAATTCTTTCGTCTTACGCCTTCCGGAAGATTTGGCGCGCACACCAAAGAAAAGGTCTCATCTGTGAGCGCAAAGATAAGATATGGCTTTCTTGCTCCTGTGTCCTTGTATTTCTCCAGCATGGTTATGCCATAAAACAAATGTCTGATATTCACAAGCAAAGTCATAAGTGCCGATGCCACCAGCGTTGCTCCACCTGCCAATAAGTCAATTGCCACATACTGCATGGAACCCGCATAGATAGTGACACTCATCAGTGCAGCCCACCACCACGCATATCCTTTACTCTCCAATAATATGCCAAATCCCATCCCCAACACCACATAGCCTGCCATAATTGGCAATGATGCTTTGAATGCATATTTCAATGTTACATCCTTCCTATCACTCATGAATGTATGCTCCTGTCCGTCAAAGTCTGTCATTCATTTATCATATCACATATCCTGTTGATTACAAATCATACAATTGCAATCATTATTAACATTTTTTATAACGTTAACATTTTTATTATTATAAAAAAGTGTCTGCGCCACTCTCAACTCCCCTGCCCCTCAATCATGAGGGGTAAGGGGTTTTTCTTTGTGTTACTTTATTGTAAAATTCAACTATGAATATTTTACAATCCATTTTTACCGATTATTATGAACATATC
>JAZNMO010000121.1:0-13815 GCA_045579665.1 Lachnospiraceae bacterium | reverse complement strand
CATTGTACTCTGCTGATATAAAAATCCCGGATTGGTACCCGGCTCACATGTAAACCATGTTCCCCACTCATCACAAATCAAACCAATCTTCTTCTCAGGGTCATACTTATCCATAATTGTAGAATGATGATTAATTAATGTCTCAATATACAAAGCCTTAGCAAGCGTCTTATACCAAACCTTCTCATCAAAGTCAGTAGAACTTCCCTTGATTTCCCATCCCTCCGGATGTACATAATAATGCAATGAAAGACCATCCATAAAACCATGTAAAGCCTTAGGAGCATTCTCATAGCAAGTCTTCATAACCTCTTCTGTCCAATAAGTATCATCTACATTCGGTCCGCCACAAACCTTGAAAATAGGATTCTTAGCATCATAATTTCTAACATATGTCTGATATCTTCTGTAAAGATTAGCATAGTAGGAAGGTGTCATATTACCACCGCAGCCCCAGTTCTCATTACCAACGCCAAAGTAATCTACCTTCCATGCCTTCTCATGACCATTTTTCTTACGAAGCTCTGCCATAGGTGAAACACCATCAAAAGTCATATACTCAACCCATTCAGACATTTCTTGAACCGTGCCGCTACCAACATTACCATTGATGTATGTCTTACAGCCAATCTGCTCACAAAGCTCAAAGAACTCATGTGTACCAAAGCTATTGTCCTCTGTTACACCACCCCAATGTGTATTAACCATTTTCTTTCTGGTTTCCTTAGGACCAATACCATCCTTCCAGTGATACTCATCAGCAAAGCATCCACCCGGCCAACGAAGTACAGGAAGCTTCATCTCTCTCAATGCTGCCACTACGTCATTTCTCATACCGTTGGTATTCGGAATCTCTGAATTTTCACCAACATAAAGCCCCTCATAGATACATCTTCCAAGATGCTCTGCGAAATTACCGTAAATCTCAGCATTAATATGTCCCTTCATATTCTTCTCATTAATAAATAATTTTGCCATATCCACCAAGCCTTTCCATATTCCTTTTCGAAATACCATTATACGATATTACATACCAAAATTCTTATCAAAAAAGCACATTATCACTTATCTTTTCATCATTTTGTGTACTTAAATACCGGTCTACCCTCTTCCCAATCAAACTTCATCAGCATTGTATGTCTATTCGGATTATACAGCGGATCTCCCTCGATTACGCTTTCCGTTCTTGCATGATATACGAGAATATCATTACCCTCTGCATCCGTTGTAAATGAGTTATGTCCCGGACCATACAAACCAATCTCCGGAGCTGATGCCAGTACAGGATATCTCTCCTTCTTCCATGATAATGGGTCTAATAAATCAGAGTTCTCATCTGCTGTAAGCATACCCATACAGTACGGTGCACCTGTTTCACTTGCAGAATATGTAAGGAAAATCTTACCATTTCTCTTAATTACTGCAGGTCCTTCATTTACCCAGAAACCTACCCTCTCCCAATCATAGTCAGGAGTTGTCAACAACACCTGTACAGTCTTAAGCTTCCAAGGTGTCTCCATCTCTCCTATATAAAGATTTGAAATCTGTCGACCCACGCCAACCTTCTCAGCCCATACATAATAACGCTTACCGGCATTCTCAAATACTGTCGCATCCAAAGAAAAAGCACGGAACGAAAATTCATCGTCATCTGCGCACTGCATCATACCAAGCTCTTTCCACTCACCCGTTATAGGGTCTGCATCCTGACACTCCAATACATAAGGGCGAATCTTCCAAATATCTTCCTTCTCACCACCGGCAAAGTATACATACCACTTACCATCTAAATAGTGAAGCTCCGGTGCCCAAATATGCTCACTCATCGGGCCATTTGCGTGCTTCATCCAGATTGTTGTCTCCTCTGCTGTCGCAAGTCCTTCCAAACTGTCCGCCTGACGTAGCATAATCCTATCATAAGCTGGAACTGATGCTGTAAAATAATATTTTCCGTTAGAATGCTTATAAATATATGGATCTGCCCTTTGTAAAATCCAAGGTTCATTGTACTTAATTGTCTGGTCCATATAATATCCTCCATTTGCTATTTGTTTTTGTATCTTTTAAAATGTTTTAGTTATACCTAAATTATAAAGTCTTCTTAGCAATTTGCAAGCGTTTTTATTATTTTTGTAGATATTATATAGTAACCACCTATTTTATTAGAAACAATGACGAATAAAAAGCACCATAAAGACTAGGTATTGCCCTATTCTTCATGGTGCACATCAATCACTATTCATTATAGATTTCAATAAACGTAACAACATCATTCTCTATTTGGAAGCTCAAGCTAGCTGTCTCCGATAAATCATATGCCAGCATTGTGCCAAACTCAACATACTCTTCACCATATGCAGCAATCACATCTGACTTCGCACTTCCGATTCCAATACCTGATAATAACTTCTCACCGCCTGTCACCTCTATCAGATATACAATATCATCAGCTCCGTTTGGATAAGTATATATTATAATTCCACCAAAGGTATATACCTTATCATCGCCATCATAAAGACAGCTTCTAGCCTGAACAAAATCATCTGGGGTGCCTAACTGCTCCAGATACATATTGATATTATCACCAGTACGCACTAAAACATCTCTAATTTGGATTACAAGGTCATCCTGTGTTACCATCCCATCCATATAAAGAGGATTCTCCTCTACTGCTATAGTATCAACTGTAACTTCATTATTAGTCTCCTTTTCAATCTGAATACTTTCTCTATCTTCAGATAGCTCTTCTGTTTTGTCTTCTACCAAAACTGTTTCCTTCTCTACACTCTCTTTTTCTTCAACCACCTTATCAGAAGTACTAACCAGTTCATCCTTTACGATAGTCATCTCCAACTCTTTGCTCACTTCATCATTCAAAGCCTCTGCTCCACATCCACAAAGTGCTATCACTAATCCAATTGAAATTATAATCCCTTTTACCTTCTTCATAAAACTCTTCCTCTTCTTTTACACATATTATGGGGTTGCCGGATAATCTGCATGCTTCCACTGAAATCCTTTAGCAACCATTTCACTATCCGTTTTTACAAACTGTCCTTTTAAAGGGTCAACATGATACCAACCTTCTACACCATTTCTTGTTGTGTACACCAAACACCAGTAATGCTCTGCGTACACAAAACCTTTACCCTGTATCGTAATTACTTCATAGCCTGCCCTCTCCAACATTAAATGTGTCAATGCCTCATAATAATAGCAAGAGCATCTTCTGTTATTAAGTGCATATACAGCCATTTCCTCTTTTGTTTCAAGCTTTGGCATATATTTATACTTCAAATTATTCTTAACATATTTACCAATGGTTGTTATATCTGTTCCTATTTCCTGTAGAATTTCATCCAACCTTGCATGTACATTATCAGGACTTAATTCCATCCTTGTCAAAGCTCCACTTTCGTCAGCAGCATACATTCCTACAGTACCACTTACTAACAAAACTCCATTTTCATCAAAATAGTATGGAACATCATCTATTGTTTGGGCTCCTACATAGCTTATTCCTGCTTCATCCTTATAAGTATAGATACCATTCTCATATTTCCAGCCATATTGATACTCTCCTGCCTCAGAAAAATGTCCAATTTTACCATTAAAATCTACATCACCAGTCAGAACCCTGCCATCATCATCTGTATGGTACGATTTTCCATCTATACTAAAATCTCCAGTAACTATACCATTCTCATCAAAATAATAAAGCCCTTTATCGGTATTAACTAAACCTTTTACATCATAACCATATTCATCTCGATAAAAGGTTTTATCCTGTATCTTATACCATCCCGTCAGAAAATCTCCGGAAGATGTAAAAGAATACATATTTCCATCAATCATACACTCCTGCGTCTGCATGACTCCGGATTCATCAAAATAAAAAGTTCTACCTCCAAGAGTAACCCAACCACTATACATTGACCCATCATCATTAAATAGATATATCTTATGTTCAATGGCATGCAGTCCTATTACCGGATTACCTTCATCATCCAGATAATATTTTTTATTCTCTACCTCGCTCCAGCCGTATGGTGCACTATCCGCAGCTTTAACTACATCTGGTTCCACCGTCAAGCCAATTCCAATCATCACAACACCAAACGCCAAGCAAATTACTGTTTCAAATAACTCTTTCTTATAATGTTTCAAAGCCATATTTCCACCCTTCACACCTTATGCATATTTTATTTCTTGCACAAGCTAATTTACATAATAAAAATAAAAAAGCATTGTATCACATATACAATGCTTTTATGTCTTAATCTATATGCCTACGTCGCATTGCACATGCGAAAATAGTATTATCTTAATTGTATATAAATTATATACTTTTTGGTGTTTTAAGTCAATTCTTCAATGACACACATTTTTACTCCTTTTTTTTGTAAAATTGTACACTTTATTCGCTTTTACCATGCTATGTCAACTACTTCTTTATAATAAAAAAGTGTCTGCGCCACTCTCAACTCCCCTGCCCCTCAATCATGAGGGGTAAGGGGTTTTTCTTTGTGTTACTTTATTGTAAAATTCAACTATGAATATTTTACAATCCATTTTTACCGATTATTATGAACATATCATTTATGAACTTCATCCTCGCCCTGCTGTTACTGAAAATGTCACCAAAATGATTCATTGCGGTGACCCTGCTTATGGCGGTGCCATGTATGGCTGTCCTCACTGTGGTGAACTTAAATTTGTTCCCTTCCGATGCAAGAGCCGCTTCTGTCCTTCCTGTGGTAACAAGTACAATCAAATGCGCTCTTTTCACATGTCTTGTAAACTAATTTCCTGCATTCACCGACATTGTGTTTTTACCATTCCTGAAGAACTTCGCTCTTATTTTCTCAAAGACCGCTCTTTGCTCAACTGTCTTTTTCAAGCTGTCAGAGATGTCGTTCTTCGGATGTTTGCGAAAATGAATAAATCAGAGAACTTTACTCCTGGTTTTATTTGTGTTCTGCACACCTTCGGTCGTGACCTAAAGTGGAATCCTCACATTCACGCCCTCATCTCTGAAGGTGCTACTGGCAACATCACACCTTGGCGTATCGTTAAGCATTTCGATTATACTTTCTTGCGTAATGCTTTCCGCAAAGTCTTACTCGATTTACTTACCGAAAAACTCGGTCCTTCTTTCAAGAAAGTTAAAAACGAAATGTACACTAAGCATGCTAATGGTTTCTATGTCCGTGCCAAACCAAACTCCTGTACTCCTGATATTACCCTCAAATACATCAGTCGTTACTTGGGTAGACCTGTTATTGCGACATCTCGTATTGATAACTATGATGGCGAAAACGTAACTTTTCACTATACTCGTCATGAAGATGATAAAACCATTGAAGAATGTATCCCTGCTTTGGATTTCATCCAACGCTTAATTATCCATATCCCTGAAAAGCATTTCAAAATGCTTCGTTACTATGGTATTTATGCGAAACACCATATACATGAGAAGAATCTTCGCAAATGCATTTCCCTAGAAAAACGAGGTTTCCTTCGTTCTCTTCTGGACTGGCGAAATTCCATTCTTCTTTCGTTTGGATATGACCCTCTTCATTGTCCCAAATGTAAGACTTCTATGTTGGTTTTAGAAGTCTACTACAAAAAAACTGCACTATTTGAACAATATCGAAAGGCTATGGGATATGGATAATTCCATACTCATAATAATTCTTTCTCTATAGTCAGATAGTGCAGTTCAACCAACAAAACAAAAAACTTCATAATCAACGTCATGGCGAAGTCGCACCTTCGCTCTTTTGTCATGTCATTTTTTATTTCCTGCTTATTATACATCATATCCAACTTTTTGAGAACTTTCCTATAAAGCAAGTAAAGCTCCTGAAGTTACTCAGGAGCTTTTTTAAACCTTTTTCCGTGACAGCTAATCACGATTCTTTTGCTTTAATTTCTACATAAATATTACAATTCGCCACAAACTGATAATTTGCCTCTAATACATACGAGATATGTACCTTAATCAAATCCTCTGATTCCTCAATCTCGATGGCATCTGTATCCATGGACATCATGATATTTCCGAAAGGAGTCACATAACTTGTCATAGTCTTTTTGCCTTCCTCAAACATCATCTGCACATTGATAGGTCCCTTTCTGGTCTGAGAAAATTCCTTATCATGAAACTTCAACATATTGCGGCAAGGCTCCTCGAAGCCCTCCATAAGCTCTTCATATATTACATAATGAGAACCATTCCTGTAGAAATACTCTCCCGGACAAATGGTTTCTATCTGTTCAAATTCTTCTTCATTCTCTGCTTCTTCACCAATCTGCAGACCTCTAATTGATATCAATACTTCTTTTGTCATATAAACTCCCTACATTGCTGATAGCAGGCATTTGTCAAATGCCAGAAATCCATTCCCACAGCTTGCTTCTAAAGATAATCTGCACCTGTCCATCCTCCTGCAGATACAACTCATCATAAAGCTGTCTTGCTTCTTCCTCCGTCAGCGCTTCACCATCTTCATTCACAAAACATCCCATCTGCGGGTCAATAAAAAGCTCCGGACTGATTACACCTATCCATAATAATATCCCCAATGTCGTAATTATATTTTTCCACTTCTTCATGACTCTGCCTCCACATTATAATTAGAGATTATGTATCTAATTACATTATGGGCAGAAAATCTGCCCATTATACAAAGTCATGCCATTATTTATCTAGTCTCAACACGCTCTAACTGCAGCTGCTTAATAATCGCTTCCTCCTGATTATCTACATGCTTTCTCACAACTGCTGCAGCCGTTTCCTTATCCTTCTGCAATATACTCTGATACATTGCATTATGCTCTTCCACTAAAATATGATGCTGGCTCATATCTTTAATATACTCAAAACGATAACGATACATCTGTTCAGCCAAATTATTTACCAGCTGTATCAATCTGTCATTTCTGGTAGACGCCACTATAATATCATGCAAAGCTACGTCTGCTTTAGCTATTATCGTTGCATCCTGTGTAATAGTAGCCGCTTCAAACTCTTCACAGGCAGTCTTTAGCTGCGCAAGCTCTTCTCTTGTCATTCGCTCACACGCAAGCTCTATAGCGAGCACATCCAATACCTTTCTAACCTCTAGCACATCCTTCAAATTCTTCCAGGTAATCTGTGCAACCTCCGCACCTCTTCTTGGAATCATAATTACCAGGCCTTCCAGCTCAAGCTTACGGATAGCCTCACGAATCGGCGTTCTGCTAACACCCAGCTTATTGGCCAGATGTATCTCCATCAATCGTTCTCCCGGCTTCATCTCACCTGTCAAAATAGCCTGTCTCAGCGTATTAAATACAACATCTCGCAAGGGTAAAAATTCATCAGCCTTCACTTGTAAGTTATCACTCATATTTATCCGCTACCTTTCCTCGTTGTAAAATTCTGTTACACATATATCTTTGGCAAGTCCTGTCTCCCTCAAAGCATCTGCTGCCGCCTGTGCCTCCTCCTTAGAGGCATATAGACCAAATACAGTCGGACCACTTCCACTCATCATCGCATTGATTGCCCTATGCTCTTTCATAAAGATTTTAATCTGTTCTATCTCCGGATGCAATGCTATCGTCACCGTTTCAAGAACATTCTTCATCCTATCGGATATACCTGAAAAACTGCCTGTGCTAATCGCCTCAACCATTCCATCAATATCAGGATGCTTCTCTAAGGTCTCTACTTTGAGATTCTCATATACTTCCTTCGTCGATACCATTACAGAAGGCTTTGCAATCAGCACAACTGTCTGTGGCGGTGCCGGAAGCTTTGTCAGCTTCTCGCCAATCCCCTCTGCCAAAGCTGTTCCTCCCATAATACAGAAAGGAACATCTGCACCTAACTGTAGCGATAACTCCATGAGCTGTTCCTTTGTCTGTCCTAACTCAAATATCTCATTCATTGCAATCATTGTAGCTGCCGCATCCGTACTTCCACCCGCCATACCGGCCGCTACTGGAATGTTTTTACTCAGATGAATCTCTATTCCCTCTTTTATCCCAAAATGACCTATCATAAGCTTTGCAGCTTTAAAAATCAGATTATTGGCAATATCTCCAAGCGTATCTCTACTGTCTACAGAAAGAATAATATCAGGGTCCTGTCTTTTGGTAAATTGCAATACATCATATAAATCAATCGTCTGCATAACCATCTTTACCTCATGATAGCCATTCTCCAAACGCCTGCATACATCAAGACCAAGATTCACCTTTGCTCTTGCTTTACATTCCATCTTATTCATACTTCACTCCATACTTATCGTTGTTCTGCCATTATTCGCAAAATCGCCTCTTCGAGGCTTTCCTTTTGCTCATACGGGCTTTTTGCCCTATAAATTTATAAAACCAGCCTTTTACAAGCAAGCTTGATAAGTCTGCTTTTATAAATTTGCATGGCTCTGAATTGTTATTACATTGTATTAAATTATATACAAGGATTTACATTTCGTCAATGTTTATCAAGTGATATAGAGATACCCCAAGACCGCATAAACACTAGGAAAATTAGTATAATTTAGGTTTTATCAAGTTCTAAACTGTTATATCTTACTTTCCTACTGTTCTTTCAGTTTTGGGGTAATTATTGGGGTCAAAATTGGGGTCAGAAAAAGAGCTACCGTAGCAGCTCCTCTTCCTGTCAACGTTCATTCCTGTATTCAACTCTCTTTATATCTTTGATTCTGAATCTATGCTCCATTCCATTTTCTGTGTCTTTGGCTATGATCCAGTTGCCCTTCTGTGAAATGCTTTGTATCTCTATAGAATCAATCACTTTTTCTTCATAGAAATAGAAGGTTGCATATTTGCATTCAAATTCTCCAACATTCTTCAATGTTATTAAACAAAATACTTCTAAAATAATTAAGATAGTACCGCAAATCCTGCAAATACTTTCCGTATTATTCCACATCAAACTAGACCATATTATACCCGAACAAATAAAAGGTACTTTTTGTACAATCCATGTAATCACTTCAACATGCTTATATGTTCTTTTAAAAACAACTAAGTTCTCACTATGTTTTATTCCAAACAAAAAATAAGTATACGGAGCAGCCATAAATATTGAATAGCTTATTTTAATATATTTTTCCGAAATTGGTATAGCCAACAGCGACGCGCTTGGCCCAATCATAAATAAATACAATGCAAACCAAAGGAGTCCAAATAAAACAGTTACAACAAAGTATAAACAATATCTATCGCAGGAAGATTTCTCTCTTAATTGTTTCCATTGTTTTTCCCTTTCAATCAGTATAGTTATTTGCGATAATCCCCAACCTAATACTGCTGTTACAATCGGAATAATAATAGAATAAATATCCTCTCTTGTAATTACCTTCAACCATTCTTGCATATCACATTTCTCCTTTTATCGCTATTATACGACAAAAGAAATATATTTCCAACATTCATTCTCATAATACAATCTTTATGCTATCCATTTCTTTCTGTTTCGTATTTGGTAATACATGAGAATATAAATCCATTGTCATAGCAAGACTACCATGTCCTAAAATCGTTTTAAGCACTTGCGGGCTTCCGCCCTGCTCTATGTATCGTGTTGCAAAAGTATCACGCAAGGCATGTGCTGAAAAGTGTGGTATCTGCTCCTCATCTGCATTGATGCGCTTTAAAGTTTCTGTAATTGCTTTGTTAACACTGGCATTGAATACCATACCACCGTATATATTCTCAAATACGTTCTGTGACACTGAAACCACATTACCATGTATTTTCTTTTGCTTATCCTTTTGGCTCTTTAGAATGTCTTTGATTGCATTATTTAGGGGTATATCTCTAATACTACTCTTGCTCTTTGGAGTACCTATCATGTATTTACCTTCCCCGGTTCTGCTAATCGTCTTTGTAACATGAATCACATTGTTTTTATAGTCTATATCCTGCCATGTTAATGCCGTAGCTTCTCCGATTCTCATACCAGTACATAACAATAATGCTAAGAGTTCATATAACCATTCATTTCTAGCTTCTTGCATGAATATCCTTTGCTCTTCCTCTGTTAATGCTCTGTGATAGGTTTCACTTGCCTTTTCTTCTACCTTTAAAAGCTTTACACCTGCTGCCGGGCTTTTCACTATAAGCCCCTCTGATACTGCATCATTCAATAAGCATTTAAGCTGAATAATCGTTGTGTTGACCGTTGAAGCCTTCTGTTTCTTTGCAAGCTCCTGCTGTAACTGTATTATCTCTCTTTTCTCAATCTCTACAAGCTTTCTCTTGCCTAATACTGGCTTAATATGGTTCTTGTATCGGCTTTCCATGTTTAACTCAGTATTGCCCTTTACTGTGCCTTTCCTTGAAGCTTTCCACTCTGTGTAATACTTGTCTAATGTCAAATTACGATTAGATGTATATGTACCGTTCTTAATCTCCTCTCGCAAATCTGCCTCATTTGCTTTACATTCCTTTAGCGTATCACCATATACACTATAACGCTTTCCTGCCACAGTAAAACGGCTCTCATATCTGCCGTCTGCTCTTTGTCTATACCCTGCTGCCAAACGTTTTCCCATAAATCCACACCCTTTCTAACTATCTAAAAACGATATGGTGTGCTATACTAATATTGCTCGTGTTAGTAATAACACACCTCAAAACCGTTTCTTGCGCCAACAAGAGCGGTTTTATTTTTTATCTTGTTTTATCAATTTTTATCTCATTATAAACATTTTCGTTTATATCGTCAATGTATTAGTTTAAACATATTGATTAATATACAAAACATTAATGTTGATAACATCAACGATATCATTTATATTATTAACAAAGGAGGCATAACAATATGACAACATCTGAACAAATAAAAATATTATGTGTAAAACTAGGTATAAGTGTCGCTGAACTAGCAAGACTTTCCGGCAGCAGTCCTCAGGCATTTAACCAGAAAATGAAACGAGAACGTTTCACACCTGCAGAACTGAAAGAAATCGCTGCTGCAGCCAATTGCGCATTCGAAAGCTCTTTTATTCTTCCTAACGGAGAACGTGTCACATATTAAACAACAGGCAGCAGTCCATCACATTAACTGCTGCCTTCAATTTACATTTCCTCTGCTTAAATATACAGAGTTCCTTCGGAGTTCGATAAAACCTTATACTTCCTCAGGTTCACCTAAATGCCTCTTATACACACTTTCCTTTATCCCCTCTGGGTGCTTATCCATTAATGCTCTAGCATCCTTTTCAGATACCACCTTTGTTTCCAAGATTTTCCCTGTCATATCTGCAACTGTTTCAAGTATAAACGCTTTTCCTTTCAAACAATACAAGCGCTTTGTTTTGGATTGCAAATCAATCAACATTCGCGGATTACTTACTTGTATTTCGCATATCAGATTCTTATTTTCCAATACATACTTTTTATGCCCTATATATCTTTCTGTCATGCGTTCATCCTCCATTTTGCATCCTATCCAATAAGTCTGCTAATATGCTTTTTCTCCTTTGTGTATGCTCCTTTATAACAGTCTGCACATTCCCTTTAAAAGCATTAATCTGATGCAAGCTTTTATGTTTTGCAAACAAGTGTATAATCTCCGTTAAGCATTTCTCATCATGTATCGTTTTTCTACAAAGCTGTTCCATACTCTCAGATGCTCTCTCCAAATCTCGAAAATAACTAAAATGACAAAATCTATTAGACAGACTACCGCCTCTCACCCTATAGAAATACGACGTATTCTTCACATATCTCAGCTTTACACTAGGATGAAGAATCTTAGCAAATATCTCTAAATCTTCATAATTCTCTAACTCCACATTAAATCTCGCACTATCAAATAGTTCTTTCCTAAATATCTTATCCCACACTAACCCTGCATTTTCTATGGCTTCATAAAAATCATTATCCCATGTTCTTGTATTTGTATGTCCTCCTTGAATTATTTCTCCCTTTTCCCCTATCATTCTAACCTCGTCACATACACATATATCTGCTTCTTCTTCATCCATCACCGATATAATCAATTCATAAAAATTGGATGAAATATAATCATCAGGATCCACAAAAGAAAGATACTTCCCTTTCGCCATATCTAGCCCTGTATTCCTGGCCGATGAAACACCACCATTCTTTTTGTAGACATATACAAACCTTTTATCCATTGCAAAGAATTTACATATACCAGCACTTCCATCCGTTGAACCATCATCAATCATGAGAACCTCAAAATCTTTATAGGTTTGTCCTGCTATACTACGCAAACACTGTTCTATATACTTTTCTACATTGTAAATGGGAATAATTATGCTCAACATTGGTACTTGCTTACTGTCATTCACTACATTTCTCCCCTCTACTCTTGTACTCTATCGGATATGTCTCTTTTTGCATCGGACTATCCATATTTAGTATATTAATACCGTACTGATTTTCCTTATTCTTCCTCTCTCTTATAGATACACACCATATACATGTCTGTGTCTCTTGCTCAATTGCAAAAATCAGTATAGTTTCAGTTTTCTTTTCGCATTGTTTTCCGCCTTGCAATAGTTCTGCTGCTATATTAGATATTAGCGGATAATGCTCTTCTGTAATATGTTTTATGCCTGTAAATAATTCGCGATATGCTTCGCAACTATCCACATTACCGACTCCACATATATCCTTTATTCCACAACTTTCATCAGAATAATATGTTTCTATGTGCAAATAATTCTTCATTCGTGTTATACCTCCTTCTCTTTTACCACATCATGCTCCAGTTCTTCCCAATGTACAATCTCTATATCCTTCTCTCGCCCATTCGCCGGGATATAAACGATAACATCTTCCTCCTCATCCTCTTTATCATCAGAAAGCTTCATACTTGCCGCATCATATCCTGCTGTATCTCGCAACCAGGCAGCAGCTCTAACATCTCCTTCTACCACTGCCAGCTGATACATTTTAGCAACTACAGCCATCTGATTTGTTATATCTTCACTCTCAACACCTAACTGTTCCAATGCTTTTATATTCTCATCGCCTTGTAGTGGCAAATCAAGAAGCAAACGGGCCATCTCACGCATATTCTTCTTTGCTCTTCTTGATTCCCCACTCTTCTTACCACCATTTGCCCCTTTTGTAACAGCCTGTTCATGACTGGAAATCTTATTCCGTTCAAAACTATTCTCCGCTTCATTCCCGCTTCGCTCCATATTTCCAGCCCCTCCTTCTATCTTTTCGTTAACTTGATACCATCAATTCCAAAAATCAATGCAGCCAAATCCTCCAAAGCTTTTTTCTTATCACGATAAACCGTTGCGATGTCGCAACATTCCGCTTCTGCGATTTCCTCCATACTTTTTCGTTCCAAAGAAATGTATATCTCATTTATTACTCTATACCTTCGCATCACCTCAGGAATCGCACTACTCTCACAGTTCTTTTTGTATACCCTCAGCATAGAATCAACATGTGTCATAATTATTTTCGTTTTTAGAACACTCGCCTCTATGCTTTCAACCTTTTTTACTGTTGGACCCTTTCCATATCCTTGCAAAGCTCCTAGAATATCATATACACCATCATCCGCTTCTATAGCTGAAAATAGATTCGCCACAGCATTCTGTTCATGTTCTTTGAAATCCCGATAATGTTTCATAAGAAGTTCAGTACTATGTAGCTTTTTATCATATTTATAATCCGCCTTTCTGCGAAAGGCACCGATGAGGTTATGAAACCCGATAGGTTCTTTCGCTATCTATTTCTATATCCCTCTGATATTATCTCTTTATAAGACTGACACACTACAGAACACGTGGAGGTGAGTGG
>JAZNMO010000120.1:0-16888 GCA_045579665.1 Lachnospiraceae bacterium | reverse complement strand
TGAAATGATTGCATAAAAGCTTTAAACAATACTTCAATAGATACATTTTCGAGAGTTGAATATCTTATCATTATATTTCTCCAATCCAATTCAAATTTTCGTTTTTCTTTATTTTAGTAATTTCATACCCAAACAAAATGCAAATGCACCTAATGCAATAAAAAATCCCCATACTATATTCCAGTAAGGACTATTTACATCAAACATAAACAATAATAAATCATTCCACACTTTCAACTCAATCGCTATTGCAAATAAGTCGAACAATACATAGCTTCCGCCAAAAATATATATCCATCGCCACCAATAATTATTCTTTATATTCTTACAGAATGTTACTATTCCACAAACACAAAGAAATGCCATAATTCCCATTAGCACAAAGTAGAATATACCTTTGCTCTCCAATATTCCAATCCAAAAATCAGCATAGGATTTTCTGTCAATCAATCCCCATATTCTATGTAAGTGAAATAGTCCGAAAAATATAAAGAACCATGGTTCCCACGCATATATTTTCTTCACTTTTCTAGCCTCCAACTTCAAATTATTCTCTCTACTTATTTATGATAGTTTTCCAAGAGATAAACTCCCATACAGCAGTTACAATAAAAGATATTGTAAAAATCATATACATCTCTTTTTCAGAATCATACCCCTTAAACATAAGCACCAGAAAAGATATTGCCACACAGGTAAATAATGCATATATTATTCGAAATACTTTTAAATAACGTTGCAATAATATTGAAATTCCAATAATCACAATCGCTCCAATTATATATACAAAAGCATGCCATTCAAATGTATATGTAAGTAAATAACATATTAATGCCAACAATGCTGAACTAAGAATATCCATTCTACCAATCAGAAATAGAATTCCCGACATGATTGTTGCTACTACTCCAACACCCAATCCTAATCCGAGACCTACTGCCTCTCCTGATACTTCTGATCCTACAGAACTAGGCTTTTCGTAATAAAATGATTCTTCATATTCATTCATACTCTATCCCCTCCCCAAATGGTATTTAGCGTTCAATGTATTTATTCATGCCATTACTATTAGTAAAACCAAATTTTTCATAAAATAATTCTTTTCCTTGTGCTGCTGTTAATCCAATACTTGTAAATGTTCCTACTTCCGTATTTTCATAAATATAGTTTAGTAAGTAATTAACAATACTTGTCCCAATTCCTTTTCCTTGAAACTCTGGTAATACAATTATCTCTTGTAAATACCAATACATAACACCATCTCCTACAAGGCGTCCCATCCCTACAACTTCATTATTCACCATAGCAACAACATCAAGTAAATCATTAGATAAAGCTTTTTCTACTTGTTCAATTGGTCTATCTCTAAATCCAGTAGCAACCTTTAACCTAATAAAATCTTTTGCCTTCAATTTATTTTCATATAACATATAATCACAATTGTTCATCATTATTTCTCCCCTAGTGCATAAATTTGCACTTTTTATGTTAACATTATAAATCACAAGAATATAATAAGACAACATCTTTATGTCTATACATCCAACGCAACTCTTAATATTGATTTATTTTGCAACATACTGTGGCATATCGTGATTTACTTCTGCCTGATAATATCCACTAATTGTACTTGGTGCATTGAACAAGGTTGCTAGCAGATACTTCTTGATGTTATGTACTTTGGAAGTATTATTCTTTAAACAATCAATAGCATATTCAATATGCGAACTATTCAATTTCAAAAATTTACTCTTCACTAATACTGTTGGATATTTGTTCGATGCAATAACAATACTTTCATTTTCACATAGTACTGTTTCAAGAACCAAATCAAAAATACCTTCTAACAGCTCTATGTCATATGGGTATCTCTGATATAAAATATCCATTTCTAAATTCTCTTTGATTAGCTCTGTATATGCATCCACTTCTGTTCTAATCCTATCATTTCCTGATATGATAAGATTAGATTCAGTTTTACTCAAATCAGTATTATTTATATCATTCTTATTAGTGTGAATTTTTTTCACTTCTAGACATGTACTTTCTTCACTTCTAGAAATGGCATTTTCACACTTCAAGACATGTATTTTTTTCATTTCTGGAATTGTTGTTTTTTCTTTAGAAGTGTAATTTTTACATTTCTGAACATCCTGAATTACAAATTGCTTCACATAGATTATGGTCGGTTTTCCCTGTCCTTGTCTCTTTTTTTCTATCAATCCAATTCCTGCTTCTGCATCCAACTCCTTCATTATTGTAATTGCTTTTTTATTGCTACATCCTAATGACTCCATAATATCTTCCAAAGAAAAGTAAATATATGCGCGTCCTTCTCCATCAAGCCATTGATTCTTCATAGATAACGACATTCTATCCAACATCAATCCATACAGAACCTTTGCGTCTACTGTTATTTTTTTGAAATATTCATCCGTAAACAACAACTTTGGTATTTTATAAAATGAAAACTGGTCAGCTTCCTTACCATAAAAATAAGAAAGCGTAATTCTATCATTCATTCGATACTCCTTCCTGATTCAGAAGTGCATTTTTCACACTTCTGAATCATCCTTTCTTCTTCCTATTTTTATTCCTGTTCATTACTCCACTGTTCCAATAACTTGATAATTATTTCCTCTCTTTGCTTTGCAGAATAATGTGGCGGAAAATACTTATCCAGTTTCTTTTCTGATAATGATACTTTTGCTGATACTGTCTTTTGTGGCAATGCTCCGTTTAATATCGTGATTACATTATACTGAGTTGCATTTGCTAAGTTAGGTTCTTCTTTTAATGCAGTTATCTGAGCTGGTTTTAAGAAACCATTATCTTTTATATATTCATATACCCACTGCTGAACTATGCCATCTAAATATGAAATGTCTACTCCCATCGCTAATGTAATTTTCTTTTCATCTATTAAATCAAGTAATTCAGGTATTAGTTCTGTGAGCCTTATATATTTTGTAACTTGTCTACCTGTCATTCCTGATTCATCACCTATAATGTCTCTTGTTTTCCGTTCTTCACTGCTTAACTTGTGGAACTCAGTTCCACAAGTTAAATCAGTTCTACTCCCCTGTCTCCTCATTGCATCCATCTTCATTTTTAATGACCATGCTCTTTCACTCGGAAGTATCTCTTCTCGCTGAATATTTGCATCCACCATTTTTATAATGGCTTCATCATCTGTCATCTCTTTTACTATCGCTGGTATCTTTTTTAATCCTACGATTTCTACCGCATGTAATCTTCTATGACCGGATATCATTTCATAATTACCTGTTTTATCTGGTCTTACAATTACTGGATTCAGAATACCATTCTCTCTAATACTCTCTACCAACGTTTCCATCTTGTCATCATCAACAACCTTGAATGGATGATTTGGAAATGATCGAATTCTTGCAATCTCTATCTCCTGAGTTCCTGCAATCTCAGGAACTCCTAATAATTCATCTACTGATTGTAACTTTATTTTTCCTGCTACTCTGCCTGCCATCTCTTATGCCTCCTTCAATACTTCCTTTGTTAATGCCATATAAGCAAACGATGCTTTTCCTTTTGGATCATATGAATATATACTGCTTCCTTCCACACATACCTCTGATGCTCTGACTGACATTGGAATCTCTGTTGCAAATACTTTGATACTTGCAGAATATGTATCATATACCATCAATGAAATATCCCTGGCATAATTAGTACGATGATCTACCATTGTCAAAAGGATTCCTTCTATCTTAAGCTTAGGATTCAACTGTTTCTTAACTCTGCTGATTGTTTTAATTAATTGTTGCAAACCTTTCACAGGAAGATATGCTGCCTGAACCGGTATCAATACAGAATCCGCACATGCTAATGCATTGATTGTCATCATACCTAGTGAAGGCATACAATCTATAATGATGAAATCATAGAACTTTCTAAGCTGGTCCACCATTGTTCGTAATATCAATTCCCTACTCATAACATTTACTAGAGATACCTCAATTGCTGATAACTCAATATTGGCTGGTATTAAATCTACTCCTTCTTTATGATGAAGTATCGTTCTATCTATGTTCAACTGCTCATCATTCACAATATTCATCATCATAGTTGCTAAAGAATACTCCATTTCATCAGGTTCCGAATATCCTAAACTGATTGTCATACTTCCCTGCGGATCTGCATCAATAAGCAATACTTTCTTTCCAGCTTGTGCCAGTCCGATTCCTAAATTCACACATGATACTGTCTTTCCCACTCCACCTTTTTGATTTGATACTGCTATTACTTTACACATGTTCATTTCCTCCTATTTGTCCCAATAACTATTCATCCATAATTTTAATATTTCTAAAATCTCTCTTCGCATCTGTTCCGATGTATAACTGGTCGGAAAAAATCTATGAAGCTGTTCGTTTTTGAAGATTACTCTATCAATATCTTTTTGCTTAATCTCACTTAGAATATCTTCCATTACCTCTACTGTAAGTTTTCCTTCTGAGCTAAGCTTCTTTAATCTGATTGCCTGTGATAATGAAGGTGTACACTGCGCAAATTCTATTGCCTCTAGCATTTCTTCCTGTTCCTTCTTTTTCAGGTAAGAAATCTGTACTGCTGGTGTAAATCCCATACTGCCATCATCAACCTTTTCTAACAGTTCAGGTATTAGGTCTGTAATCTTGATATATCTCTGTACTTGCTTTGGACTATCACCACATTCCTCACCGATTACCTCAATACTTTTCTTTCCTGAATGATGGTCAACTTGGCCACATTTCCGTCTTCCCGTTTTTCTCTTGATTACTTCGTACTTCATTTTGTAAGCAAATGCTTTCTCACTAGGACTAATCCTCTCTCTTTGTAGATTTGAATCTACCATAGAAACTACAGCTTCATCATTCTGCATTACTCTGATTATTACAGGAACCTTTCGATACCCTAACCTTTCAGCAGCAAATTTTCTTCTGTGACCGGATATAATCTCATATACTCCTTCTGGTGTTGGTCGAACAATCAACGGATTCAGTATTCCATATTTCTTAATACTATCCTGTAACTCAATCATTTGACTGTCTGCTTGTACCTTGAACGGATGATTTGAAAATGATCGTAATCGCTCTACTTCAATTTCAACTACTTTCTCATCCATCTGACATTGATCTGCTTTTTCTTCTATTGGCATTTTTCCTCCTTTTCCATGAACGCACAAAGGCCCGTTCAAATAGATTTGTACTTAATCTAATCTGAACGGACCTAATCCATCAGGCTTGAAATATCCAAGCAGAAATATGTGTAACAGTTCAGCCATGCGCAAAAACACAAATAACCATTAACAAAAGCTTGCTTTTGAATTAATTGTTATTTTGTTTTTGCATATGGCACTCTGCCTCACCGAAAAGAAGCGACGCAGGAGCGAATTTGAGGTGAATGGCTGAACTGTTTCAACTAAATCACTACCATTTACAACGCAAAACACATCCTACGTTGTAGCTTTTCCCCTGTGTTTGCAATTTCAAATGTTAGACGTGTTAGCAGATCTTCAATTCTGTTAGCAGATTTCGTATTTTTCATACTTATCTGTTAGCAAATCTGCTAACAAAAATTATCCCTAAAACACAAAAGCGGCAATGATTTCCGTCATCATTACCGCAAAAAGTGAGTGTTCCCAGCGGGAATCGAACCCACAACTAGCGCTTAGGAGGCGCTTGTTATATCCATTTAACTATGAGAACAAATGCCGTATTTTCGGGCTTTTCAGCCCTATGGCACCGGCAGCCATATCTATGAATCCTATCACTTTCGTGATGAATTTCTATTTTTCTTGTCTCGACTTCTTTTCCTTCTCTCTCTGTTGGAATCGAACTCTGACTTTTACCCTTTTTCCTTCGCTAGGGTTCAACCATAGCTTTACCTTAGGAGGACCCCGTTATATCCATTTAACTAAGGAAACATATGACGTACTTTGAGGTTTAGACCTCATCGCATTGGTCACTTATTTATTATATCAGAAGTTTGCCCATTTGCAACAAATTATTATGTCAACAAATGGTTACATTTCATTACTCCGGGAAGTTAATATATCCCTGTAGCCAGATAACACCCTTAAAGCGTCTACCAACAGCAGGCTCTCCAAACAAATCCTTCTTATTAATACACACAGATAAAGTCAGTTCATTACACTCTAAGGTCATAATTACGACCTCCTCCTTGGTAATGACATTCTTCTCTATGGAAACCTCCAGTATCTCTCCTAATATGGAGTACTGGTCACACTCCACACCGTAAGGCATAAAGTAGGTATCTACCAGACTGAATACATCTTCCTTGTGTATCTTACGGGAAATCATAGTATACGTATCCATATCCTCTAATGTCAGGCTCTCGATGGCTTCTTCATCTCCCATCCTTGCCTGCGCTATCAGTTGGTTACGATCCTGTGTCGCTTTCTGTATTCTCTTCTTATCCCGTTCATTCTTAACAATTGGCATCATAATCATACCATTTACCGATAAGCCACCCAATACAAGGGTGGTTCCGCTTATCGGTAAACGGTTCATAGCCTGTAATCTCTTATATGGCACCATATTTTGCAAATAGAAGATGATGGAAATACCGACCTTAAGGTCATCACATACACCTGCATATGACTCCTTCTCTGCATGTCGCTCGATAGAAACATCCTCCTGAGAGCTGATATGATTCCCTCTCATATAAGGAAAATAATACTCATAATCGAACTTACCATTCTCATCTATCTGACCACGCACACAGATACCTGCATCTTCACAAAGATCCAGAAAATACTCGGCATATACATTATCATCTTCATCACTTACAAAATCTCTTCCTGAAGTGCCTTCCAAAAAGCCCTTTTTCTCTGTCAGACTTACCATCTGAATCACCTTTTGAAGTAGTGATTGTAACTGCGATTTCTTCTTAATCTCACTAAATCCGATTGCTCTTAAATATCTGTGCACAAAATCACCTCTGTTGCAAAATCTTAAAAGTCTTAAACCTCAATCTTAGACTTTCCACCCATATATGGTCTGAGTGCTTCCGGAATCTTGATAGAACCATCTTCACAAAGATTATTCTCAAGGAAAGCAATCAACATTCTAGGTGGAGCTACTACTGTATTGTTTAATGTATGCGCAAAGTACTTTCCATTTTCTCCATTTACACGGATTTTTAATCTTCTAGCCTGTGCATCACCAAGGTTAGAGCAGCTACCTACCTCGAAGTACTTCTTCTGTCTTGGAGACCATGCCTCTACGTCAATAGACTTCACCTTTAAGTCAGCAAGATCACCTGAACAGCACTCTAAGGTACGAACAGGAATATCCAAAGAACGGAATAAATCTACTGTATTCTGCCATAGCTTGTCAAACCAAACTGGTGACTCCTCAGGCTTACATACAACAATCATTTCCTGCTTCTCAAACTGATGAATTCTATATACGCCTCTTTCCTCTAAGCCATGTGCGCCCTTTTCCTTTCTAAAGCAAGGAGAGTAGCTTGTTAATGTGTGAGGAAGCTCTGCCTCCGGAATAATTGTATCGATAAACTTACCAATCATAGAATGCTCACTTGTACCAATTAAGAAAAGGTCTTCTCCCTCAATCTTGTACATCATGGCATCCATCTCATCAAAGCTCATTACACCTGTAACAACATTACTACGAATCATGAAAGGAGGAATACAGTAAGTAAAGCCTCTGTCAATCATGAAGTCTCTAGCATAAGAAATGACTGCTGAATGAAGTCTTGCAATGTCTCCCATAAGATAATAGAAGCCATTACCAGCTACCTTTCTTGCGCTGTCTAAGTCGATACCCTTTAACTTCTCCATAATATCTGTATGATATGGAATCTCAAAATCAGGAACAAACGGCTCACCATACTTCTGAACCTCTACGTTTTCCTCATCATTCTTACCGATTGGTACACTAGGGTCAATGATGTTAGGAATTGTCATCATAATCTTAGTTACTTTTTCGTTTAATTCCTTCTCCTGCACCTCTAAGGCTTCGAGCTTATCACCCTGAGCAGATACCTGCTTCTTAACCTCTTCCGCCTCTTCCTTCTTACCCTGTGCCATCAAAGCACCAATCTGCTTAGGTAATTTATTTCTCTCCGCACGAAGATTGTCAGCCTCCTGCTGAGTCTTTCTTGCCTCTGCATCTAATACAATCACTTCGTCTACAAGTGGCAACTTATGATCCTGGAACTTCTTCTTAATGTTCTCCTTTACCACCTCTGGATTTTCTCTTAAAAATTTAATGTCTATCATTTCTAGACTCCTCCTAAATAATACTTATTATTTAACAACCTGCTGTATCACAACAGATGTATCTTTTACTAAATCAATAATCTTTTCTTCCTTAATCGGCTGGCCATACTTATCTGAAATCACACGAAGAACCGGTCTCTCAGGGAAGCTTGGATTCTGTTTCATAACAACTGCCAGCTCCTTTTGATTCGTCATAACCTTAGAGCCTGCCGGATATACCGCAATCAATCCCAAAAATGCTTTTACAATATCATCCTCAAACCATATACCGCTATAATTACGAATGGTACTGATTGCTTCATGCACTCGAACTCTTGCCTTACCGATTCCACAAATCATTTCATCAAATTCGTCACACACACCGATAATCTGTGCACTTCTTGATACCACATCTGTTCCCATCGGATATCCTGAGCCGTCTATATGCTCCTTATGACTTAATACAAGGTTCTTTGCCTCTTCTGAAATCCATGACTCCTTCTTTACTGCTGTATAAGCATAAATCGGGTGCTTTCTATATTCCTCCTGGTCTTTTGCCGGAAGCAAATTAATATCCTGGTCTTCATAGTGAAGCACCAGATAGCGCAGCCCCAAATCATGAAGCAGTGAACTGACACCAATGTCATAAATTTCTTTTTCTGTCAATTCTAATTTTAATGCTATGAGTGTTGCAATTGTACAAATGGTTAATGAGTGCTCGTAGATATCTGCACTTCTTTCCTTTACATCATATACCCTCTCTACCACAGCCTTATCCGATAAAATATCACTAATTACCTTCTGTGCTGTGTCAGCAATTTCTTTTAAGCCTTCGGTCTTCTGATAAACATGAAGCTCAAGAATATCCTTTACCTTATTCCTAACCTTCTCCTCTACATCCTCTCGAAGAATAGTGATTACTTCAAGAGATAAACGTGATTCTGCTTCCTCTTCTTCCTTTGGCTCTTCAATATACACAGTAACGATATTCAAATCTCTCAGCTTCTCAATATATGCCTCTTTCAGTTCTGTGCCTTTACCTAATAAAACAGTATAATCTTCTAAAAGTACATCCTTTGCAAGAATATCTCCTGCCTTAATATCTTCTACAGTCACTAATCTCATAGTCTTTACCCCTTTTGTATTATTCTGCGTCCGGAGTTGTTGCCTTCCCCGTTGCTCTTTCAATTGCAACCTTCTCTTCTGTACTTAACGGAATCTCTGATGTTCCATTCTTTATTCTCTTAGAGTATGAATAACAGCCCTCTCCACTGTGTACTGAATTAATAATAAATCCATTATCCTTTTCATCCAGTATTGCCACTGCAAAGCTCAGCTTACCGCCCATTTCCTTAAAGGCATCATACTTAACAAGTCCCATCTTCTGAAATGTTGTTTCATGCTTATGATACAAGTCTTTAATCTGTTTCTTATGAGTTTCCATACTTGTCTTAATAAATGTATTATCCTCATAAAGTGCCATAATGTCTTTCTCAAGACTACTTGCATTCTTACCCTGCATAAATTTTTTATACTTCTTGGTAAAGCTGTTAATCTTAGCAAATGCTACGATTAACATTATCAGTAAAATCAAACATACTATTATCAGACCAAGGAATAGGTATCCTATGTCAACATTTCCAAGTCCTATCATATCTAAAAATTTACTATTCATTGGTTTTCTCCTCTTGTCCTTTATTCAGTTTTCATCTTTGCCAGAAATTCATATAATCTCTCTAAATCCTCATTGGAATAAAACTCAATCTCAATCTTACCAGCGCCATTCTTCCCCTTTGCTGTAACAGCAACCTTTCTACTCATAGATTCTTTCAGTTTATTCTCAATATCCTGATAGATATATGTCAGATTCTTAGAAACTTCTTCCTTGGGCTTCTTATTCTCAGGTTTTAATACCTGCTTCACCAGCTTCTCTACTTCTCTTACACTAAGCTTCTCATCGAAAATCTTCTGTGCAAGCTGTATCTGCTGTTCCTCATTCTCTACCGGAATCAACGCTCTGGCATGTCCCGTAGATAACATATCATCAATAATCATCTGTTGCACTGTATCGCAAAGCTTTAATAATCTCATACTATTGGTGACAGCTGTTCGGCTCTTTGATACTCTCTCTGCAACCTCATCCTGTTTAAGATTAAACTCTGTTAACAGCTTCTTATATGCCATCGCTTCTTCAATGGGGTTCAGATTTTCTCTCTGAATATTCTCAATCAAAGAAATCTCTACAATCTCCTGCTCAGAATAATCACGAATAATAACAGGAACTTCCTTTAATCCGGCAAGCTTAGCCGCTCTCCAACGTCGCTCACCCGCAATAATCTCATAGTAGTCTCCCCGATTCTGTACCAGAATCGGCTGCAACAGCCCAAATTGTTTAATGGAATCTGCCAATTCCTGTAAAGCATCTTCATCAAAAAACTTTCTTGGCTGTTCTCTATTCGGCTCCACCTTCGTAATCTTTACAACTGTTTCTGCCACTTCACCAGTTTCCACTTTCTTTGAGGAAATTGGTTTTATATCGGCTGGTATTAATGTATCCAGTCCTTTTCCCAATCCTTTTTTAACTGCCATATGCTACCCCCTTCTGCTTATCACTTCAGCAGCAAGAGACATATAACTCTCTGCTCCTGTCGACTTTGGATCATATATATTAATCGGCTGACCATAGCTTGGTGCCTCTGCAAGTCTGATATTTCTAGGAATCAACGTGTCATATACCTTTTGCTTCAAATGACTCTTAACATTATCTACTACCTGCGCAGACAAATTTGTTCTTGAATCATACATGGTAAACACAACGCCTTCCATCTCTAAATCCGGATTCAATCTTTCCTTAACCAGATTAACCGTATGAATCAACTGGCTTAATCCTTCCAATGCATAGTACTCACACTGTATCGGAACCAATACGGAATCTGCCGTTGTCATAGCATTGACAGTTAATAAACTTAAAGATGGAGGACAATCAATGATAATATAATCGTATCTGTCCTTCACCCAGTCAATCTCATTTCTAAGAATATACTCCTTACGTTCCACACCGATTAACTCAATCTCCGCCGCCGCAAGATTTACATTGGATGGAAGAATTGAAACATTTGGAATAACATTTTTTAATATACAATCCTCAACCGAACAATCCCCCAAAATCAACTCATATATAGTATTCTCAAGTTCATTCTTCTCAATACCATATCCACTCGTAGTATTTCCCTGTGGGTCAATATCAATTACCAAAACCTTCTTACCCTTCGCCGCAATACACGCCGACAAATTAATAGATGTAGTTGTTTTACCAACGCCACCCTTCTGATTTGCAATTGCAATAATTCTTCCCATTATGCTCTTCCTATGCCCTTCTATATAGAATCCCTTTTTTATAAGTCTATTCTATGATTATAACATTATTATCGCTGTTACGCTAGGTTGATTTCTTATTCTTATGTCAATTTTTTATACTTTTTCTTTTATTTATGTAATTCTCTTATCGTTGACCGCATTAATCCTCTATCTACTATATTATGATAGGAATGTTTCACGTGAAACATAGATGTAGAGATATATGAAATATTACAGGAACCACTTCGTGAACCCTGTAATCGGATGCACGGCACATAAATGTGCCTTTTATGAGAATTTGCTTTGCAATTTCTCATAAGTTATATTATGGAAAGCTATTATTGTTAATGTAATATTAACTAATAACTAAGTTCTGTATCTTTTACCATAATTATTTTTTTATATCTGTATATGTCGCAAATATTAGTGTGAGTATATCAAAAGCCTCTATGAACAGAACAAAAAATAAAATAATATTATTCTGGAGGAAGTATTGTGAAGAATATTAGAATTTCTTGCATTTTACTCTAGAATCAGCAATTAGTTTCCCGGATGGAAACTAAAGGCGTAAATGAGCCATGGACGGCGAATCTACGCCGGTTGCGTCATACATCAATACATATATGTAAAATGCATAGAAATTCTTATATTCGTAACTCTAACTTCCGAAAGGAAAATATTATTATATTTGTCTACAAAGTAAAAAGGCTTTTGATATACGGACTCACAAACTAAAAAGCGATGTTTCACGTGAAACATCGCCTCATCTTATGTAAATATAATATGTAAGTTAATGAACACTGACAAGTCCGTTGCGAATTGCAAAGACTGCCGCCTGCGTTCTATCATCACATTCAATCTTCTTAAAAATATTAGACATATGATTCTTAACCGTACGCTCGCTGATATCTAACTCTTTACCAATATCCTTATTAAACATACCAACAGCAACAAGTTTAAGAACCTCAATCTCTCTATCTGAAAGCTTATCTAACTTCTCCATGTCTAAGTCTCTGGCTACAAGCTTAGAATTTAAAAGTGGAATTAATTCAGGCTGAATAAACTTCTCACCCTCTTCAACCGTCTTAATTGCCCTCAATAACTCAGTTGAATCAGAGTCCTTCAATAAATAACCATCAATTCCTAAATCAACCGCTCTCATCAGATATTCAATCTCATTATGTACAGTAAGTACTAAAATTTTGAATTTATTTTTCTTTTTCTTAAGCTTATCTAATACCTCTAACCCATTCATAACAGGCATATTGATATCAAGCATTAAAACATCAGGCTTTGCTTCCTTTAACTTCTTCAAGCACTCCTTGCCATTATCTGCTTCTTCAACAATCTCTACCTCACCTGTTAACTCCAATAACTTTCTTAACCCCTCACGAATCATCTTATGATCGTCAGCTATCATCACCTTAATACTCAATTTAATTACCTATACCTTTCCCTATCTCAGATACTAGGAATTATAATATGAATCTCTGTCCCTTCTTCTGCAGATTTAAATTCAATAGTACCCGATAATAAATCAACTCTCTCACGCATCATTTCTATTCCAAAATGATTTTGTCTTATCTTATAGATATCATACCCTTTACCATTATCACGAATAGTAATGTCTATCTTATCTTTAACTCTCTTAACAATAACAACTAAACTACTTGCTTGAGCATGCTTACATACATTCATACAAGCTTCTCTCATAATACGATATATTGATATTAATATCAGATGATTTACTCCTTCTAAATCATCCACTTCAAAAATGACATTAATGTCATTTTTATCGCAAATTTCTCTTTGTAATCTATCAACTGCTAACTTCCATCCTAAATCATCAAATGACATTGGTCGAAGCTGATAAATCGTATCCCGCATATCCTGAATAATATGTTTGATATTCTTACGAGCTACTGAAATCTCCAGCTTTGCCTGAATCAAATCCTTATCCATATATGCCTGAATTAATTCCAGCTGCTGAGATAAGTGAACCAACTCTTGAACTGTTGTATCATGTAAATCATTGGCAATACGCCTTTGCTCCTGCTCTTGCAGGGAAATCACTTTCTTCTTATCGTCCATAACTATGCAATCGGCTCCTTAGACGGCAATCCCGCCTTGCGAGGATACTTCTTCGGTGTTGTCTTACATTTCTTAATCACAAAAAGATTACGATAAATATCTGAGCAAGGAAGTGTAAACTCGTTCTGAGCTGTTACCTCTCCACCAAGAACAGAAATTGCCTTGCCGGCAGTCTTCATCTCTTCCACAATCTTCTCAGATTTGTAAGAAATAAAATGACCACCAACCTTAACATATGGCATACAATACTCCGAAAGTGTCGCAAGATTTGCAACAGCTCTTGATACACATAAATCAAAGCATTCTCTTAAAAGCTGTGGCTTTGCATAATCTTCTGCTCTACCATGAATTGCCTCAATATTCTCAAGACCAAGCTGTGCAATCACCTCATTTAAAAACTTCACTCTCTTACCAAGAGAATCCAATAAAGTAATCTTCATATTCGGAAATGCAATCTTTAATGGAATACCCGGAAATCCGGCTCCTGTTCCTACGTCAATAACAGAAATCTCCTTGGTACAATCAAAAGCCTTACATAAAGATAAGCTATCAATAAAATGCTTTACACATACCTCTTCAAACTCTGTAATTGCTGTCAGATTCATTACTTCATTCCACGAAACCAATAGCTCATAATACTGTAAAAGCTGCTGTATCTGTTTATCACTCAAAGAAAGACCTAATTCCTGCAGTCCCTTCTCTAATATATCGGTATTATATAAATTCATAAATAAACCTTTCTAATCTTACTTCTCCCTATTCTGTCTATAATGCTCCAAATAAACAAGAATCACTGAAACATCTGCCGGAGAAACACCACTAATACGTGACGCCTGTCCCACAGAAACAGGTCTGAACTTTTTAAGCTTCTGTCTTGCCTCCAAACGAAGACTTCCAATCGCATCATAATCAATATCCGCAGGTATCATCTTCTTCTCCAGCTTCTTATACTGCTCTACCTGCTTCAACTGTCTCTTAATATATCCGTCATACTTCACATTAATATTAATCTGCTCAATTACATCAGCACTTAATGGCTTTCTCTCGTGATCAATCTCTTCAAGCATTTCATAAGTAAGCTCAGGTCTGCAAATCAACTCTGCCAAAGAAGCTGCTGTCTTTAAAGAAGTACTTCCATTTCTTTCAAGGAAATCCTGAATCTGCTTATTGGCACCAACCTTCGTCTGCTCCAATCTTGCAATCTCCTCTTCAATCAGCTTTTCCTTCTGACATACATAATCATACTGCTCCTTGGTAATCAAGCCTGCCTCATAGCCAATCTTTCTTAAACGCAAATCAGCATTATCCTGTCTGAGCAATAAGCGATACTCTGCTCTTGAAGTCATCATTCGATATGGCTCAAAGTTTTCTTTTGTTACCAAATCATCAATCAAAACGCCAATATATGCCTGTGAACGGTCAAGTACAATCTGCTCCTTATCCTGTATAAATAAACCGGCATTCATACCTGCCATCAAACCCTGTACTGCCGCTTCCTCATATCCGCTGCTACCATTGAACTGACCAGCACTATATAAACCAACTACATCCTTAAACTGCAAGGTAGGATATAATTGTCCCGGAATAATACAATCATACTCAATCGCATAAGCATTACGAACAATCTTGCAATTCTCAAGTCCCGGAACTGTCCGATACATCGCAAGCTGTACATCTTCCGGTAATGATGAACTCATACCACCAACATACATCTCATTGGTATATCTACCTTCCGGCTCGATAAATACCTGATGTCTCTCCTTATCCGCAAACTTTACGACCTTATCTTCAATGGAAGGACAATATCTTGGTCCTGTTCCTTCAATTACACCTGCATAAATAGGTGAACGGTCAAGGTTTCCTCTAATAATCTCATGTGTCTTCTCATTGGTATAAGTCAACCAACATGAAATCTGTTCAATCTGCACATCCTCTAGATTGGTAGAAAATGAAAATGGTATCACTTTTTCATCTCCCAGCTGTTCCTCCATCTTAGAAAAATCAATAGAACGCTTATCCATTCTTGCCGGAGTACCTGTCTTAAATCTCTGTATCTCAATTCCCATCTTAATGAGAGAATCTGTCAAATAATTTGCTGCCTGTAAGCCATTTGGACCTGTATAGGTAATCGCCTCACCGCAAAGACATCTTGCCTTTAGATAAGTACCTGTACATAAAATGACTGCCTTTGCCTCGTAAATTGCACCTGTATAGGTCTTAACACCTGTAATCTTCTTAGTTGCAAGCTCTTCCTTCTCAGGAAGCTCTTCATATAAAAGTTCTGTAACTTCAGCCTGTTTAATAGTCAAATGCTCCTGATTTTCTAGAACCATACGCATACTTCTGGTATAGTCTGCCTTATCCGCCTGAGCACGAAGTGAATGAACCGCCGGTCCCTTGGATACATTCAACATCTTAGACTGAATAAATGTTTTATCAATATTCTTACCCATTTCACCGCCAAGAGCATCAAGCTCTCTTACCAAATGTCCTTTAGAAGAACCTCCAATATTCGGATTACATGGCATAAGTGCTATACTATCAACACTTACCGTAAATATTACTGTCTCCAATCCCATACGTGCACACGCAAGTGCTGCCTCACATCCTGCATGTCCTGCACCAACTACACATACATCAACTTTTTCTCTAATCTCAGGCATCTTATATATCCTCACATTTCTTCAATACCAATAACAAATATCTCATCAGCGTAATAATCGCTTCCTTATTACATACTTTCGTAAATTTATGCTCGCATAAATTTACCACATAAAAAATCTTCGATATAAGGACTTTTATGTTGTTATTTGCCCATACAGAACTTAGAAAAGATTTCATTTACCAAATCCTCTCCAACCTCTTCACCAATAATTCTACCAAGCGCTGCATACGCACTCATCAAATCTATGGAATAAAAATCCTCCGGCATATCCATTTCCAAGCTTCCAAGAACCATATTCATACTTTCAAATGCCTCCTGCAAAGCCTCCTTATGTCTCTGATTGGTAATATAAATTTCATCATTAATCGCAATCTTACCATCAAAAAACATGTCCTTAATCGTATGCTCAAACTCTTCAATCCCTGTATTTTCTTTAGTAGAAGTCTTAATTACTCTATAAAGTGTATCCTTATCCTGCAAGGTACTGCACTGTGCAAATTTCTCTTCTATTT
>JAZNMO010000119.1:0-16106 GCA_045579665.1 Lachnospiraceae bacterium | reverse complement strand
ATGCCAATAATAATGCAGAAGCAACATTTGATATGGTAGTGCCATATTCGTCAAACGACACAGTACAGGTACAGATGTGGTGGTTTGGAAATGGTTCTGTAGATTTATATTTGGATGTAACAAGAGCAGGTGAAGCAGAGGAAGAGTCAAGTGTTGTACCTTCAGTAGAGGAGTCATCAGAGACCCCTTCAGTAGAAGAGTCATCATCAGTGGCTCCTTCAGAAGAGGAAAGCTCAACTGTTGAATCATCAAGCACACCATCAGTGCAGCCGGCAGCAAGCTATGCTCATAACTTTACAAATGATGGAAAGAATAGTAGTTATTTTACAATTACAGGTAATCTGTCAACAAGCAAGGGGGCAGTTAAGTATAATGGTTTGACACTTACACAGTGCTTAAAGATGGAATCATCTACAAGTGTTGAGTTTAAGACAACAGCAGATGCCATATTAGTATTAGTATGTAATGCTGAGAATAGCAAGAATATTAAGGTAGATGGCACAAAGTACTCATTATCAAATGGTATTTTGACGCTTGACCTTGCAGCGGGAACTCATACAATTACAAAGGCTGATACAGCTAATCTGTTCTACATTGCTTTGGGAACAGATTAGCAGTTGAGAATCCATCAGAAGAGGAAATCTTCTTGGTTTGCACATTGTTAATGGTGGAATCACAAATATAGAGTAATAAACAGGTAGTGAGTCTCTATGGGACTTATTGCCTGTTTTTTATTTTTGGGAAATTCCTGTAAAGTAAAAAATAGCTGTAGCAGTTGCAAATAATAGTACAAAATTGTATGATGGAAAAGTCATAGGAGGTTTACATAATTATGAAAAAGAATAAGTTTTATTTGTTCCCGATTTTATTTATAGTATCGGTTTATTCAGTGTTTTTTGCACCTGAATGGTTGCATTATTTGGTACCAGAGGGTAAGGTAATGCTATATATACTTGGTTTTATTTTATGTGTTGGTATTATCAATATGGTAGCTTGTAAAAAGTACTGTAAGCCGGAGAATGAAAGAGCCTTATTAGTATCAGCGATTTTGGTGAAATATGCCTTGATACCATTCTATATCATGGGGTGTATACTGATTGCTTTTTTTACGCTGATAACTTTTATTCCGATACCGATTGCAATTTTTATGGGACCGAGTGGAGTGTTTTTTTTATTGGTAATCGGATGGATTATTTTAGCATTATCTTCACCATATGCCATTTCGTATCTTCATAGCTCACGTAAGGCGGGAAAGCGACATATAGCAGTAGTATGGATTCACACCATATTGCAGTTTTTCTTTGGATTAGATGTATTGGATATCATGTTTCTGTCTATCAAGGAGAAGGTGTGGCGTAAGTTAAGTATTGGATTGTTAGTGATGATTGTGCTTGCTGTCCTTGCTGTGGGCATTGCATTTGTATTCGGAATAGCAAAGATGATAATAGGATAAATGGGATAGTCTGTGCACAGCTTCTTATTTAAACAAATCTTAATAATTTACCTCATTTAAACTTCATAAAATATAGTTTACAATAAGACCATGATGATCATTAGGAAAAACAACTTGCAAGGAGAGAGTACAGACGATGAATATATTAGTTTGTGATGACGAGAAGGATATTGTATCAGCATTAAGAATTTATCTTGCGGCGGATGGCTACGAGGTATTTGAGGCATATAGTGGAATGGAGGCCATTCGGATGGTAGAGGAGCAGGAGATACACCTGGTGCTGATGGATATTATGATGCCACAGATGGACGGAATCACAGCCATGGTGAAGATTAGAGAAAGAAGTAATGTTCCTGTCATATTATTAACGGCCAAGAGCGAGGATACGGATAAGGTATTAGGACTCACGATTGGAGCTGACGATTATATTACGAAACCATTTAATCCTGTTGAATTACAGGCGAGAGTGAAGTCGCAGTTAAGACGATATACGCTTTTGGGCAGCAATATAAAGACAGAAAGAGATAGCTATATCATTGGTGGTATTGAACTGGATGATAGAGCAAAAGAGGTAACTTTGGATGGAGAGAAGATTTCGCTTACCAGGACAGAGTACGATATTCTTAAGCTATTGATGGAGCATCCGGGGCAGGTTTTTTCGCCACATCAGATTTATACTCAGGTGTGGAAGGATAACCCATATGGTGCTGAAAATACGGTAGCGGTACATATCAGACACTTGCGTGAGAAACTGGAGTACAATCCGGCGGAGCCAAAGCACCTTAAGGCTGTATGGGGACATGGCTATAAGATGGAGAGGTAGACTGTGTGCAAAAGATAAACTCCGGGTTAGGGAGTTAGAAAGTGAGGAACTTATGAAGAGATTGAAGAGCTCAGGGTTTTTAAAGTTGATTGCTTGGGTTTCATTTATTTTAAGTTTGAATATATTTGTAATAAGTACGGTTGCGATGGCTTTTATGGCTGATTTTGGATTTTATCATAAGAGTTATACAGAAGTTAGAACCTCTATGCTAGAGCAAGTAAATCAAAATTATTCTGCTCAGGCGCTTGCTTATATGGGACGAGATATGGAAGAATATTTCGCAGAGCAAGATTTTGAGTATGGTATTATTAAGGCAGATAATTGGGGAGAGGGATCAACATATGACCCAGCAGTTTATGAGGAGTGTAATTTTGACCCTACTTTACTTGAATCGGAAGAGTGCTATCTTTATGTAGATTATATATCGAAGGATACTGTTTTATGTAATCAAAAAGACGTGTGGGGAGATACCATTTATTACTTGGATACGCCTTATGTAAGTGAGACAAAGGGACATTATGCTGAGAAGATAGTATATGATGAGCATACAGGAGTTATATATTATCTATCGGAGGGAGAATATTATCCTGCAAAGAAGGTACAGATTAACTTTACCTATCAGAATGACCCAATGATATTTATTTATGAATATCAGTTTGGTAAGAATAACTATCTGCTGAAGAATATGTGGGCAACCTATGCGGATGGAAATTCGCATAGCTATAGGCTGATGAATATACCTGATGAGGCAGAAGAAACTGCAAAAGAATTGATTTCAGCGGTACTGGCGTGTGATGCGGATGAAGGAATGGGGTCCGAGTTTGATTTTACAATGTTGGAGGATGTTGGATGCAGCATTTATAATATTGGAGATATTATTTTGGATAATGTGAGAGCGGCAGAGACTGCAGAGCTAGAACAGATAGATTCTTCTGTTTTGCCAGAGTTTGAGATTCATCAGAAGGATAATTATTATCTGAATGAATATTATACGCTGATGGTAACAGAGCATGATGAGGCAGAGAAATACATCGTAGTATCAAGGATTCCAGAAAGCTTTGATGTGAACCCTGATCATAGCCAATATGCTGTGGTAAATCAAAGATTTCAGCTGGCATATGAATGGCGATATCCTGTGTTTGTGGTTATGGGGATTTCCGCTTTGATTGCAGTATGTTCATTTGTGTTTTTGATGAAAGCAGCAGGTCATAAGAAGAAGGAAGAAGAGCTTGTGTTGGGATTCTTTGATAAGATTCCGTTTGAGATTTGTATAGGTGCAATTTTTTGTGCAGAGGGTATGGGAATAGCTTGTATTTCAGATAATTTTTATTTAGAGGCTAGTGAACTTGTCTGGATATTAATGGCAATGATATTGCTTGCAATGGAGATTTTGGCAATGCTGTTCTTGTTAAGTGTTGCAGTAAGAGTAAAGACCAAGACTTTGTGGAAGAGCACTATTATCTATCGAATTTGTCATGTTGTAGCAGAGGCTGTAAGATATTTCATTCACAATATCAGCTTTGTGTGGAAAGCGGTAGTGGGATTTGTGGTAGTAGACGGTTTGTTAATGTTTTTTGTATTTATTTTGGCATGTAATTCCTATTCGGAAGAGATTTTCTTTATTTGTCTTTTGATAGATGCTGTGATAGCAGTGATATATTTTATGGTGATTGTACAGATGAATCAGCTGCAGGAGGCAAGCAAGAAGCTAGCACAAGGTAATCTTGATTATGAAACAGATACTAGTAAGATGTTCTGGGAGTTTAAGAAGCATGGTGACAATCTTAATAAGATTGGAAATGGTATTTCTCTTGCTGTTGAGGAGCGCATGAAGAGTGAGCATTTTAAGACGGAGCTGATAACTAATGTTTCTCATGATATTAAGACACCGTTGACTTCTATTATTAATTATGTGGATTTGCTGGGGAAAGAAGATTTGCAGAACGAGAATGCATCAGAGTACATAGAGGTGTTGCAAAGACAGTCTTCTAAGCTCAAGAAGCTGATTGAGGATTTGGTGGAGGCATCTAAAGCTTCAACAGGAAATCTTGCTGTAAATATGGAAACTCTTGAGGCGGGAGTGTTTTTGACACAGACGGTAGGAGAGTTCGAAGAGAAATTTGCGGCAAATGGTTTGGAACTAATTATTTATAAGCCAAAAGAACCAGTTTATATTTGTGCAGATGGCAGACATTTGTGGCGTGTTGTGGACAATCTCATGAATAACATATTGAAGTATGCACAGCCACTTTCACGTGTGTATGTTCATTTAGAGGAATTTGGCAGCCAGGTTACATTGACTTTTAGGAATATGTCTAAGGATCCATTGAATCTTACTGGTGAAGAACTGAAGGAGCGTTTTATCAGAGGAGATAAGTCAAGAAACTCTGAAGGACATGGATTGGGACTTGCTATTGCTCAGAGTCTGATGGATTTAATGAAGGCAGAGCTTACAATTCATGTGGATGGAGATTTATTTAAGGTAATCCTTACCTTTGCAAAGACGGAAATAGAAGAGGCATAGGTTACGGCAATGATTATTTTATTGACAAACTGATAGTTGACAAAATAACTTATCGGTGCATTGGACTAAATCTAATGTGTGCAAAAAGTGTGCTTTTTGGGTAATGTGCTGAAAATCAGAAAAAAACGTGTCGTTGGTTGATATTTTAGGCTTGAGTGGGTATAATAAGGGTAATCCGAGATGTAGTTCTTGTTATTTTGATCCTACATCACTTTAAACGGGATTCCTATATTGCCTGATTGATGTCACGCCCCCCATTATGGTCAGGGGACGGCAGAGAGATGGTTGCGGTCGCCCACCTAGCATTGGCTAGGAGTCAAAATACGGAAGTGCATTTTGGAGTTTACAGAAGAAAAAAGCAGCCTGTTATGGGCTGCTTTTTGTACAAGTAAAGAGGAAACGTTAGAATTTTTTTCTTGCGGATAGGTACATAAGAGGGTGCTGCCTTAGGGTAGCACCTTTTTGATTTTAGGTCAGATAGTCCTTTGTACATATAGAGATTTTTTCCCTTTTTATACACAATTTTTAACGAATTTCTAGTTGAAAAAGGGAGTTTTTGAAGGAGTTTGTGTATATATGAAAGAATAGAAGATATATGTACAAAAAAATCCAGAAAAATTGTATATAGCGAGGTGATTTTTTCTATATACACAAATATGGTAATTAGATGGCTTTTAGAGAGAAAAAGTGATGTAATATTGTGTATTCTAAATCAAAAATTTTGTATATATACAAAATACAAGTATGAGAGAGGTAGAAAACAAAATGCGGGGCGTTTTTTTAAAATTAGTAATTGTACTGATGTGGATTGGAGTGGCAATAGGGATTTATAGTGCGGTGGTGTTAAGGACAAGTGGTGCATTTGAAGATAAACTAAAAGGAGTGGTAATTGCTGAGAATACATTGGAGTCGAGAGGCGAAGTAGTAGGGAATGATGCGGCGACTGGGAAATTAGCAGAAATAGAAAGTGATGCAGTTATGAATGAGCAGCTACAGATTCAGGAGATGGAGATAGTGAAAAAGGTAGATAATGAAGAGGAACAGAATGCAGGTAGCATTCGAGTACTTTTGATGACAACCAATTACCAGGGGATTTATCATAGTAGCCTAAAATTATCCTGTAATGAGGATTTTTACATAGTAATGGATGAGGTCGAATATCTGCACTCATCAATGGAGGAAATCACTATCTTGGCAGACAAGTTAAATGGGAAGAGTATACAGATTGAAGCGCGAAATGGCGGAGAACTTAGGCTAGCTAATATTGCAAGACAGGATGAGGTAAGCTACCGAGGAAAACTAGAATGCTTTGGTACGGAAAATGGTATTGTGGTAGTGAATGAGCTACCTGTAGAACAATATCTGTACGGTGTGGTTCCAAGTGAGATGCCTGCATCTTATCCTATGGCAGCATTGGAGGCGCAGGCGATATCAGCCAGAACCTATACCTATTATCATATGTCTGCTTATGCTTATCCGGAGTGGAAGGCACATGTGAATGACAGCACGGGCTATCAGGTGTATAAGAATTTGCAGGAAAATGAGTCCGTGTGTCAGGCAGTGGACAACACTCAAGGGAAGGTAATTACTTATCAGGGAGAATTGATAGAATCCTTTTATTATTCCACCTCATGTGGCTTCGGCGCAGGTTATGAGGTATGGGGAAGTGAAGAGAGCCTTCCGTATTTGCAAGTGAAGTCTTACACATTACCTGGGAGTAATGTGTTTGTGGAATGTGATGAGGCTTGGTATCGATGGAGCTGTGTGTTAAATATTGCAAGTCCCAAGGAGCTTTTGACACGTATCTATGAATATGGACAAAGCAATCAGGATAAAATAGTAATAGAACCAAAGCCAAAGAGTTTGGACAGTCTGTTAAAGGATAGCGTGATTTACGATATAAAGACAGTTCAGAATGAGAAAAACAGCTTAGTATCGGCACTGACAATTAAAACCAAGAATTATTCTGTCAGAGTAGAATCTCAGCAGCTGGTACGAAATGTATTGGCTCTGTCTGATACATGTGTAACGAAACAGGATGGCTCTACATATCAGGTAGGAGAGTTGCTTCCCAGTGCATATTTTGAAATGGAAAAGCTGTATGAAGGAAAGCAATTGATGAAGCTGGTACTTAGCGGTGGTGGTATGGGGCATGGAGTAGGAATGTCCCAGAATGGTGCAAAATGTCTTGCAAATGAAGGCTTTTGTGCAGAGGAAATCTTGAAATATTATTATGAGGGTGTAGAAGTAGAAATACATGATGAAAATATTATGTAAACTATATCAAAACAGAAGAAAATATGTTACTCTATTGCAGAGGTTGCTGCAGGAGGCATGTGTCAGCGCGCATGCCTCCAGTGCGGCATTTTTTATTTTTTTATCTGTGATTCCGATGGGGATGATTATCTTTGAACTGATACCCTATTCACAGTTCATAAGGCAGGAAACATCCAACGTATCACAGGCAATCATACCGGAAAGGATTTACGAGTTTTTGCTTTCTGTTATGCAAGGGTCGCAAAGAAGGTCAGTGACACTGCTGTCAGTAACAGCATTGGTAGCAGTTTGGTCTTCATCCAAGGGGGTACTTGCGTTGATGAGAGGACTAAATTTTGTTTATCAGGTGCAGGAGTCCAGAGGTTTTCTAAAGCTTCGAATCAGAGCAATAGGTTATACATTGTTTTTACTGCTTGCGATTGCACTTTCTGCCGGCTTGCTTGTATTTGGGAATGCAGCAGCAGATGCTTTGATTCCCAATTATGTGTTCCTTGGTGGAATCTGGCGTTGGTTAAAGCCTTTACGTCATGTGCTGGTTGCATGCCTGCTGGCATTAACCTTTTGCTCGTTGTACTGTGTACTACCCAATACCCGTATGCCGTGGTTTAAACAGCTTCCGGGAGCGGTATTTACGGCTGTTTTATGGACGCTGTATTCCTTTTTATTTTCCGTTTATATTGATTATGGAGGGGGATTTTCCATGTACGGGAGCTTGGCAACGGTAGTGATTGTTATGATTTGGTTATATTTTTGTATGTATATTTTTTTCTTTGGAGCGCTTGTGAACCGCTTTTTAGAGAGATTTATCATGATAAATGAGAGAGATGGAGTGTAGTGTGAATGGAACAAATGAAGAAAATTATGATTGTTGAGGACGATGAGGTTGTAAGAAGAGAACTGGAGGAGCTCTTACAGAATGCAGGGTATCAGCCAATCCTGCTAAAGGATTTTATGAATTCCAAGGCAGAAATTTTGTCGGTAAATCCTGATTTGGTGTTATTGGATATTAATATCCCGGGTTTAAATGGTGAAATGCTTCTGCATGAATTACGCAAGGATTCGCAGGTGCCGGTTATCATGGTTACCAGTAAGACCTCAGAGTTAGATGAGGTCTTATCTATGAGTTACGGGGCGGATGATTATATTACAAAACCGTACAATCCTACGCTTTTACTGCTTAGAATCGGAGCGATTATGAAGCGGGTAGGAAATGTGGGAGCAGTGCAGATGCAGACTTATCGGGATTTGAAGGTGAATTCTGCAAAAGGAATTCTTGCAAGAGGAGAGGAAGAGCTGTTTCTTACTAAGAATGAAATGATTATTTTTATGCACTTATTAGACCATCAGAATACGATTGTTTCCAGAGACGATTTGATGACGGATTTATGGGATAATGATGAATTTGTAAATGATAATACTTTAACTGTGAACATCAGTCGTTTAAGAGCAAAGCTTGCAGACTTTGGTTATGAGGATGCGATAGAGACAAGGAAGAAGCAGGGGTACATATTGGTATGAAGCTAGGAAAATATTTAAAAGACAGATGGATAGAAATAGCGGCATATACCATATTTGGTGTGTTAATGGTGCTGCTGCTTGTTGCTTTTGCGGTAAATGACGAGCTGCTATGGTTGTTTGCGGTGTTATACATTATGTTAGTTGGCGTTAATCTGACATGGGATTATATGCGTAAAAAACAGTTTTATGATATGCTAATCAGTCATACGGAACAGTTGGACCAAAAGTATCTTGTATTGGAGACATTGGAACAACCGCAGTTCTATGAAGGAGAGCTGTTGTATCAGACAATTTATGATGTGAATAAATCCATGTGTGAGAATGTAAAGGATTATCAGCAGAGCCTTAATGATTTTAAGGAATATCTGGAAATGTGGGTACACGAAGCAAAGCTTCCAATTGCAAGCATGCTTTTGATGTGCCATAACGGCATTGATGGTGACGAGGAGAAGCTGACAGCACAGCTTAGGAGACTGGATGCATATACAGAGCAGGTGCTGTATTATGTGCGTTGTGAACATACTCAGAGCGATTATCTCATCAAAGAGATAACATTAAATAAGCTCGTAGGAAATTCCGTGCGTCATAACAGGGAGGATTTATTGGCTAATATGGTTGATGTTGAGGTAAATCATCTTGATATGACGGTTATGACTGACAGTAAATGGATGGAATTTGTATTGAATCAGCTGATTAGTAATAGTATCAAATATAGAAAAATACAAGGTCAGGCAAAGCTTTCCTTTTATGCAGAGGAGATGGAAGATAAAACAGTTTTACATATTAAGGACAATGGAATAGGGATTGCAGATTCGGATTTAAGCCGTGTGTTTCAGAAGGCTTATACCGGAGAAAATGGCAGAAAACGGGCAAAGTCTACCGGTATGGGACTTTATATTGCCAAAAAGCTATGTAGTAGTCTCGGACATGCAATAGAGATTGAATCGAGAGTGAATGAAGGAACGGATGTAAAGATAACTTTTGTTAGAAATGAGCTGTATAAGTTTCGGTAATCATTTTAATGTGACAAAAATGTAAGGTAACGTAATATTAAAAGAACGACGAAGGAATCTGTTTCGGATAAGATATGGATATAACGTATTTGTTCAGGTAGGTCGAAGCATTTACTGCTGAGACCGTAAGAATATGATGCAATAAGCAAAAATCCCATCGCTAAAAGCGATTTCTAATGGATTTTTGCATTGTAATTATGAAGGTACTGAATAATTACAATATAACAAAGACAAGGAGATAACAATATGGAACAGATTTTAAAAATTGATAACATTGAAAAGTATTACGGAAATAAGTCAAATCTTACAAAGGCAATTGATAATATTTCCTTTGATGTAAATAAGGGGGAGTT
This sequence comes from Lachnospiraceae bacterium, assembly GCA_045579665.1. Taxonomy (GTDB): domain Bacteria; phylum Bacillota; class Clostridia; order Lachnospirales; family Lachnospiraceae; genus COE1. The sequence continues at coordinate 6,145 of JAZNMO010000119.1, read as the reverse complement.
TGTTGCAATTATGGGTGCGTCAGGAAGTGGTAAGACAACACTTTTGAATTGTGTATCTACAATTGACAGAGTAACATCAGGACATATCTATGTGGGTGGAACTGATATTACAAAGATGAAGGGGAATGCTTTAAATAAGTTTAGAAGAGAGCAGCTTGGTTTCATTTTTCAGGATTTTAATTTGTTAGATACCTTAACAGCATATGAGAATATTGCATTGGCGCTTTCTATTCAGAATGTACCGGCAAAGGTGATTGATGAGAGAATCAAGACAGTAGCGGCACAGCTTGGTATCGAGGAGGTATTGAAGAAATATCCATACCAGATGTCAGGTGGTCAGAAGCAGAGAGTTGCTTCGGCAAGAGCGATTATTACCAACCCAAAGCTAGTACTTGCAGATGAGCCGACAGGAGCGTTGGACTCTAAGTCAGCTAAGATGTTACTTGAAAGATTTACTTATCTTAATCAGGAGTTAGAGGCTACGATTTTGATGGTAACACATGATTCTTTTACTGCAAGCTATGCATCAAGAGTTGTGTTTATTAAGGATGGTAAGGTATTCCACGAGTTAAACAGAGGAGAGAATACCAGAAAACAGTTCTTTGATAAAATTATTGATGTAGTTACTTTATTGGGAGGAGATGTAAGCGATGCTCTGTAAGTTATCTATAAAAAATATCAAAAAAAGTATGAAGGATTACGCGATTTACTTTTTTACTTTGATTGTTGGTGTGGCGATTTTCTATGTGTTTAATGCCATTGAAACACAGACAGTTATGATGAATGTGACTTCATCCACTAGAGATATAATTAGGATGATGACAACTATTTTAAATGTAGTGAGTGTGTTTGTTGCATTTGTATTGGGCTTTTTGATTATCTATGCAAGCCGTTTTCTTATGACAAGAAGGAATAAGGAGTTTGCCTTATATCTTATTATGGGTATGGGAAAGAGAAAGATTTCATTTATTTTATTCATTGAAACCTTGTTGATTGGATGTATATCCTTAGCTGTAGGTTTATTGGTGGGAACAGGAGCTTCTCAGCTGATGAGTGTTGTCGTTGCCAATATGTTTGAGGCGGATATGGAGAAGTTTCAGTTCGTATTTTCTGTAGCAGCATGCAAGAAGACAGTGCTTTATTTTGGAATCATGTATGTGTTTGTCATGCTGTTTAATACAGTTATGATTGGAAAATGTAAGCTGATTGAACTCTTACAGGCAAGCAAAAAGTCTGAAAAGGTAAAGATGAAAAATCCTTGGGTTTGTATCGTAGTATTTATCGCTGCAGCAGTGGCTTTGACATATGCATATTATCAGGTGACAGTAAGAGCAATGCAGATGTCAGAAAGCGGGCTTATTACAGTGATTGTAATGGGTATTGTATCAACAGTGTTGGTGTTCTGGTCAATTTCCGGCTTGGCATTAAAGCTGGTGATGAGATTTAAGAATGTATATTTTAAGGGCTTAAACAGCTTTACACTTAGACAGATTAGCAGCAAGATTAATACAACAGTGATGTCAATGTCTGTTACCTGTCTGATGCTATTTATGACAATATGTGTATTGTCAAGCTGCATTTCGATGACAGAATCTATGAATGCAGTGATTGATGATTTGGCAGCAGCGGATATTTCGATTTCAAGAAGGCTCTTGGATGAGCAGGATAGTAACTTGCATGAAGATAATGCATTATCTGTAGAAGAGATTTTTGATAAGAATGGGACAAAGCTTAATGAATATTTTAATGAATATATTGAAGCAGATGTGTTTAGATGTGCAGATGTAACATTAGAGGATTCGCTTGGAGAGTATCTGGGTGTTGCGAAGGAGCAGTATCAATTCATGGTTTATTCTACCATGGAAGATATTATGTCGTTAAGTGATTACAATAAGGTGGCAGGTATCTATGGCAATGAAGAATTTACACTTGCAGATGATGAGTATATGGTGATTGCAGACTTCGAGAATATGGTAAAGATTCGTAATGCCGCTCTGGCAAGCGGTATCAAGCTGAATGTATTTGGTCATGGGTTAACACCTAAGTATACAGAATGTAAGCCGGGATATCTGGATATGGCAGCCAATCATATCAATATTGGAATTGTTGTAGTACCGGATTATGTCCTGGAGGGACAGCAGCCTGTTATGAATTATGTGATAGGAAATTATGCAGCTGTTGATAAGAAGGAAAAAGCAGAGGCTGAGCAGGAAATTATGGAACAGATGGATGCAGTTAATAGAATATATATGGATTCAGGAAAGGGTTGGTATGGATTTACACTTAACACCAAAATTGATATTACACAGGCAGCAGTAGGCTTGAGTGCTATGGTAATCTTTGTGGGGATGTATCTTGGTGTTGTATTCCTGATTGCAAGTGCAGCTATCTTTGCATTAAAGGAGCTGACAGAGAGTGCCGACAACATCGAACGATTCAGAATGCTTCGTAAGCTTGGTGCAGATGAGAAGATGATAAATAACGCATTGTTTAAGCAGATTGGTATTTTCTTTGCAGCACCACTATTGGTAGCAGGAATTCATTCTGTATTTGGTATTCAGTTCTGCGAATATATACTGAGTACCTTTGGAAATGAGAAGATGATGGCTTCTATTATCAGTACAGCAGGAATTATTGTAGCAATTTATGGTGGATATTTCGTTATCACATATTTGTGTAGTAAAGCAATGATTAAAAGCAGCGTAACAAGAGGATAAAACATTACGGGCACTGATGGAACGCTATCAGTGCTCTTATCATTTGAATCATAGGAAATATAGGAGGCTTGTGTGTAAAAATGAGGAGTAAGATGAATAAGAATAGAAAGATTTGTGTAATTGTTATGGCGATATCTGCGCTTATGCTATATTGCTCAGGCTGTGGAGCAGGACAGATGTTATATGGTGAGGATGCAAAATGCGAGATTTTTGTAACAGAGGATATTGTAGTGAATTATAAAGAATGTGAATATACAGTATTAGAGGAAGAGGTAGAAGCTGAGCAAATTGGAGAATTAACAGGATATATTTACAAAAATATTAATGGACTGATGTTTTCAACAGTGTATATGAATGAGGGGGACACCGATGAGATTCAGGTGGCGATAGATGATTCTTTTTATAAGGCAGTAAAAACAGAGCTTTTAAGTGAGGAGCAGGTGCCCTTGGCATTGCCTACAGAAGAGACGGGGGAATTATTTCCAAAGCAGCTTAAAGTGAATGAGGAAAACGCAACACAGCTAATAGGGGATGGTGTAATATATCAGGTTACGGAAGAAATGGTTGAGGAAGAGAATATAGGTAGTTATCTGACCAGTATTTCGGCATCGGTGGTCTTTGATAATGCAACAAAGGAAGTTCTTCCAAATGAGGAGTATATCAAGATTGACTGGAGTGGTGAAACGAGTCATGCCAAGAGCAGGACACTTTGGATATATACACATGCGTATAAGGTAAAGGGGCAGGATGATAAGACGATTGCCGTCAATATAAATGGAGAGTATTATGAGGCAGAGCTTGTTGAGGATATATGATTACAGGGGGGATGAAGGTTCCTGTAATATTAGTTATGAGAAGTTGCAAAGCAAATTCTCATAAAAGGCACATTTATGTGCCGTGCATCTGATTACAGGGTTCACGAAGTGGTTCCTGTAATATAGCATAGCGTGTATGAATCGAAAAACGGATAAAATAGGGAATCTCCCTATAAATATCCGTTTTTTGTTGTTTGAGCAAGAAAAGAGAGTAAAAATAAAAGACATGCTTGTTTACATAACATAGAAAAGGTATAATTTGGATAGAAATCAGGTGGTGTACATATATGTCAATTGGACTGCGAAGAGGAATGAAAAATAGCTGTTCAAGGGATGAGGGAGGAGTTATAGAATGACCAAGAAAAGACTGACAAGGGAACTCAAGTGGGGATTTCAATTCTTCCCGTATCATCAATTATGGATGGAAAATGAACTGTTTACGGGATGGGTTGCAGTTAATTACTTAACAGATGGCGAGTATTATTATTGGGATTTCCCGAAGGCAGGAAAGGTACCGGTAGCTGGAAAAGGAATGTGTTGGTTAACCCTGATACCTAAGGGGAAGAAGCGTTCGATTACAGCCAAATTTACAAAAGAAAAACATGTGTCTGTGTGGTATGTGGATGTCATAGAAGAAGTAAAGATAGATGAAGATGGTGTTGTAGCATTCATGGACAAGTATTTAGATGTTTTGTTCACACCGAGTGGTGATGTTATGGTTGATGACAGGGATGAACTGGATGCAGCTTATCAGTCAGGAGAGCTTTCCAAGGAGCAGTATGAGCATGCTTTGCAGGAAGGCGAAAACATAGTGAATGAACTTTGTACAGATATTGCAGCTACAGAAAAATGGTGTTTTGATATTTTGCAAAAAGCAGAGGAAATGATAAGGAAGAATCCTTTCACAATATTTTTGGATATCGATGGTGTTGTAGATATATATAATTCGAAACTCAGGTATCAAGAGCTGATGCCTGAAGTGGTGGAGAGATTTACTGAATTGGTACATAGAACTATGGCAAAGGTGGTTGTTGTATCGGACTGGAGATATGAAGTAAAGGCATATCTATTGGAGCATCCAGAGATTAAGAACTATGCGATATTGGATGATTGCTTTGGTGGCGACTATTCTTCAGATGAAGAAATCAAAAGACACCTAGTGTTTGTGGATGCGCTAAAGGGACTTCAACTCGAGGATTGCGTGCAGGTATGTAGATTAATGAATGAAGTGTAAATATGAAGAGTGGAGGAGAGTATGAAAACTAAAGCAAAAAAGACATTTATTATTTTAGGTTTACTGTTATTATTAATCGTTATTATTTGCATTGGTATTGGCATTGTGCGAGCAATCAATTCTCCGGAAAAGGAGGCAATGAGTTATTTTGAGACTAATAGAGAACTCTTGCAAGAAAGTATTCGCAATTATGAAGCTACAAAACAAGTATCTAATGTAGAAGGTACGAAAGCGATTTATTGGAATGGAGAACATTCTATTATTCAGTATGATATGGTGAGTGAGGGATTGTTACCTTCAGCAAAATATTATGGTTTCTTTTATTCTTTTGATGATGTGCCGGTTGCTTTCCAAAATGCAAAGGATGCATTAACTCCTATATCTGATAACGAATGGGAATGGAAAGGAAGCAGCGATAACAGAGGTATTGTTCGTAAAATAGAATCAAATTGGTATTACTTTGAAGCAGCATTTTAAAGTCTGATGAAACGGGCTTTTTCGTTGCGCCATAAGGAGTAGAGATGAGCAGTAGGAGATTATTTAAATACATATAATTGTGTGCGTCAGGTACCAAAGGATGGAAAAGTTTTTAATAGGGGATTCCATTCATATTGGGTTTAAAGCAACAAGCTTTCAGTTTGGCGGAGCGTTAAATTCCAATTTTGTCAATGCATGCGATTATTTAAATTTGGTGGTGAGTTTGGATGAAAATAACATTGATAGATAATATTTCAAAAAGTGAGTTAGCTGAAATTAAAAAAATGATTGGCGAAGCATTTATTACGAATGAGCTATTTCATGAGTTTGGAGATATAAACGACAGAAAAGAGCTTGTAATGAAATATATGGATATATACACGGATTATGTGTATGAGTCAAAAGCACTTTATGGAACAGAGGATCACAAAGGTATGGTTGGTTTTATACATAGTAAAAAAGCATCTGTGTATCCGCAACTAAAGATGTTAATTCGACTATTAAAGGCTATTCCTTTTAAGACATTAAAAAAGTACATGTCACATATTAAGCAAATTACAGGCTCTAATAAGCAGTATGCTACAAAAACACATATTGATATCTTATTTGTGTGTGTGAATAAGGAACATCAGGGAAAAGGTTACGCAAGGCATTTGGTAGAGGCTGCAAAGAAATATGCGAAAGAAGAGGAGGTACCATTACTGTTTGATACTGATATGGAGCGATATGCACAGATATATCAACATTATGGATGCAAATTATATAATCAGACATTGGCAAGTAATGGTGTCACACGATATAACTTAGTGTGGACGAGTGATAGAATGCCAAGTTGACTCGTTATAACTGGGGGCATTACATTCACCATTTTAAAAACAATGAAATGTGTAAGGAAATAACCA
>JAZNMO010000118.1:0-10501 GCA_045579665.1 Lachnospiraceae bacterium | reverse complement strand
TTGCGAAGGGGGCTCTGAATAGTTGCTAATAATGGAAACTATTTTATAAAAATAAATATTGAAAACATTTTTAAAGGAGGAACATAAAATGGCACAGGAAGCATTAGGAATGGTAGAAACAAGAGGACTTACAGCAGCAATCGAGGCAGCTGATACAATGTGTAAGGCTGCAAACGTTACTTTGGTAGGAACAGAGAAGATTGGTTCCGGCTTAGTAACAGTTATGGTACGTGGAGACGTAGGAGCAGTTAAGTCTGCAGTTGAGGCTGGTGCAGCAAACGCTGAAAGACTTGGTGAGTTAGTAGCTCAGCATGTAATCCCAAGACCACACACAGATGTTGAGGCTATTCTTCCGATCATTAAATAATCGGATAAAATCGCAGCGCCGGGGCAGTAATGCCTCGGTAGCTGTAAACATCGAAAGAAGGTAATCGAAGTGGAAAATAAAGATATTGAAGCTTTAACCAGATTGGTCATTTCCTGCATGCAGAAGGAGCAGGAAACAGGGAACGGCTTTTTAGTACCTGTAGGGGTAAGTAACAGACATATTCATTTATCGCAGGAGCATGTAGAAGCACTGTTTGGACCGGGACATCAGCTGACTAAGAAGAAGGAACTGATGGGCGGACAGTTTGCATGTGAAGAGTGTTGTACAATTGTAGGCTTGAAGCTTCGTGCGATTGAGAATGTAAGAGTCCTAGGACCAGCCCGTAAGAGTACGCAGGTAGAGATTAGTATGACAGATGCCAGAAAGCTTGGAATCAATGTGCCGATTAGAGAATCGGGAGATATCAAAGGTTCAGCACCGATTGCAATTGTAGGACCTAAAGGGGCTGTATATTGTGAGGAAGGCTGTATTATTGCAGCAAGACATATCCATATGTCACCGGCAGATGCATTAAGTGCCGGGGTTCATGACGGTGATTATGTCAGTGTTAAGGTAGATAATGAGCGAGGAACCACATTTAACAATGTGAAGATTCGTGTGGATGAGAGCTTCACTCTGGAGATGCATATTGATACCGATGAGGCAAATGCAAGTGAAATCAAACAGGGTGATAAGGTAGCAATTATTAAATAGAAAGAATTGAGGGATAGAAATGATTATCGGAAAAGTGACTGGAAGTATCGTTTCAACTCGCAAGCAAGAGAATTTAATTGGAAATAAGTTCATGGTAGTGGAACCAATCAGTGCCATGAATGGAGAACATAAACAGCTTGTAGCTATTGATAATATCGGAGCCGGTATCGGTGAGTATGTATTGGTAGCGCAGGGTAGTGCAGCGCGTATAGGCTGTGGACTTGCCAATGCACCTGTGGATGCCGCTATTGTCGGAATTATAGATGATATCGGAAAGCTGGGGTAATTAGGTATGGAAATTGCTGCATTAAGCAAAATTTTAAGAGAGAATGGTATCGTAGGTGCAGGAGGAGCAGGATTTCCGACCTATGGAAAGCTCTCTGATAAGGCGGATACCATTCTTTTAAATTGTGCGGAGTGTGAGCCGCTTTTGAAGCTGCACAGACAGCTGTTAAAGGCTCATGTAAGAGAGATATTGAAGGCTTTTTCACTGATAGCCGAGACGCTTGGCGTGAAAGAAGCCATTATTGGAATTAAAGAAGAATATAAAGAGACAATAGAGGCACTTGAAGAGTATATTGGAGAGTTCCCTGTTGTTCGTATACATAAATTACCGGGAGTATATCCCATGGGCGATGAAGTCATTATGATTTATGAAACCACAGGTAGAGTGGTTCGTCCGGGAGGATTACCGATTGAGTGCGGAGTTGCGGTATTCAATGTTGAGACTGTATATAATGTATATCGTGCTGTTTGGGAGCAGCATCCGGTTACAGATAAGTGTGTGACTGTTGTTGGTGAGGTAGCGCATCCGATTACTGTACGAGTACCGATAGGAACCCGTATTCGTGATGTGATAGATATGGCAGGAGGTGTAACCTGTGATAATCCGGTGTACCTTTTAGGTGGACCTATGATGGGAAGCTTTGGTAAGGATTATCAGCCGGTAACTAAGACTACCAATGCGATTATTGTGTTGCCTGAGAATCATAGTCTGGTGCTTCGTAAGCAGAATAAGTTCTCAACAGCGGTAGCAAGAGCAGCTTCAAGCTGTTGTCAGTGTCAGTGCTGTACTGACCTTTGTCCAAGACATGCGTTAGGACATCCGATACAGCCGCATTTATTTATGAGAGCAGCAGCTAATAGAGATTTTACCAATCTTGAGGCATATATAGATACACTGTTTTGTAGTTCTTGTGGGTTATGTGAGATGTTTAGCTGTCCGCAGGGCTTATCTCCAAGAAGCATGATGGCAGAGTATAAGGCAGGACTTCGCAAGGCGGGAGTAAAGCCGCCGGTAGTAGAAGCTAAGCCTGTAAAAGCTTCCAGAGAGTATCGCAAGGTACCGGAAGGAAGACTTCTTGCAAGATTAGGACTTGGAAGCTATGAGAGTGAAGCCTTGCTGGATGACACAATTCGTTCGGCTAAGGAAGTAAAGATACAGCTTTCTCAGCATATCGGTGCACCTGCAATAGCAGTTGTAAAGGTAGGAGATAAGGTTACATGTGGTGATGTGATTGCAAATGCAGCTGATGGATTGTCGGTGTCAATTCATGCATCAGTTGCGGGAACAGTGAAAGAAGTAACAAAAGACTATATTATCATTGTGTCATAAAGGAATCATCATGTATAATGATTATGTAAACATAAAGTTAAGAAATGAGGAACGACATGAGCAAGGCCATTGGAATGATTGAATTTAAAACAGTAGCAGCAGGTATCACTGCCGCAGACCAGATGGTAAAAACTGCAAATGTAGAGATTATAGAGGCGCAGACGGTATGTCCGGGCAAATATATTGCATTGATTTCGGGAGATTTGAGTGCAGTGAAGGCTGCGGTGGAGCGTGCAGGGCTGACAAGACCTGATGAGTTGATTGACAGCTTTGTCTTAGGTAATCCTGACGAGTCGATTTTCCCTGCCATTTACGGAAGCAGTCAGATTGATGAGGTGAACGCATTGGGTATCTTAGAGACCTATGATGCGGCATCAATTATTGTAGCGGCGGATATTGCGGCTAAGACAGCGATTGTTAAGCTGATTGAGCTTCGTATTGCAAAGGGAATGTGTGGTAAGTCTTATATGTTAATTACCGGTGAGGTGGCAGCCTGTGAGGCAGCGATAGAGAAGGCAAAGGCATCTGTTGGCGAGAAGGGAATGTATTTGGATTCTTCGGTTATTGCACACCCGGATGCACAGATTTGTAAGACAATCATGTAATTTTCAAGAGAAGGTTGAGGATTAAGGGGTTATGCTGGCAGTTGAAAGAAAAAATCTGATACTGGAGCGCTTGCAGGAGCAGAAGAGAGTTGTGGTAAGCGAGCTGAGCGAGCTGTTTGATGTGTCGGAAGAGACAATTAGAAGAGATTTGGATAAGTTGGAGAAGGAAGGCTTTGCCAGTAAGACCTATGGCGGAGCAGTTCTAGTAGAGAATAATAATACAGATATGCCCTTTAGTGTTCGTCAGAAGAGGAATATACAGGGTAAGAAGATTATTGCGGATATTATACAGGAGCTGATACAGGATGGAGACCATATTGTGGTAGACCCTAGTACGACAGCAGTATTTATTGTAAATGCATTGAAGAATAAGAAGGACCTAACTGTGGTTACCAATTCCATAGAGGTACTGGTGGAGCTTTCGGATGTATCGGGATGGGATGTGATTTCCACAGGAGGTACATTAAAGGAGAATTACCTTGCATTGGTTGGACCTAAGGCATTAGAAGGGATTCATTCCTTTAATTCGGATAAGGTAATCCTATCCTGCAAAGGCATTGATATGGAGAAGGGTATTACAGATGCCAATGAGATGTTTTCACAGGTGAAAAAAGCGATGCTTAGTTCTGCAAAGCAAAAGATTCTTGCAGTGGATAGTACCAAGTTTGAACAGGTTGCATTTTCTAAGATTTGCGATGTAACGGATTTGGATATGGTAGTAACAGATAAGAGACCGGCTGATGCATGGCTGGAGTATTTCAAGGACAAAGGAATTGCTTGTCTGTATGGCAAATGATTTGGAGGCACGATAGATGACGAAGGTGATTGCATTTGCGAATAATAAAGGTGGTAGTGGAAAGACTACCACCTGTGCTAATATAGGATATTCCCTTTCTGCACTTGGCAGAAGGGTACTTTTGATAGACGGAGATATGCAGTTGAATTTATCTCTGTCATTTTTTGATGAAGATAAGGTATTAGAGCTGGCGGCAGGTGAGAAGCACCTGTATCACGGTATTAAGAAGCAGGAGGATTTGTCCGATTATATTATCAGGACACCTTATGACAACCTGGATTTGATTCCATCCTCTATGCTGATGAGCGGTATGGAGTATGAGCTTTTTACCAAATGGCAGAGAGAGATGATTCTGAAAAATGGGTTGAAGAAAATCAAGGCATCAGAAGAGTATGATTACATTTTAATAGATGCACCACCAACACTGGGCGGCTGGGTAATGAATATCCTATGTGCATCGGATTATGTGATTATGCCTGTGGAGGCAAGTCCGTGGGGATTGTTTGGTGTTGCCAATATGTTTGAGTTTTTAGAGGATGTGCGTAAGATTCATGAGGATTTACAGCTTTTGGGTATTGCGATTACCAAAGTAGATGCCAGAAAGAATTATTATAAGCAGACCTGTGATATTCTGCGTGGTACAGAGGGGGTACATGTCTTTGAGCAGATTATCAGAGTTGACAGTGAGGTAGAATGGGCGCAGGATAACAGCAAGCCTATTTTCGTACATAAGAAGAGTGCCAGAAGCGCAGGTGAATATATGGCACTGGCAAAGGAGATTGATGAGAGATGGCAGTAGGAGCAGGTAGTATCAGAAGAGCAGCTAAAGCAAATGTAGAAGTTGCCAAGAGTGTAGAAGAAAAGGAAGCAGCAGTTGTAAAGGCTGTAGAAGCAAAAAAGACAACTTCTGCTAAAAAAGCACCGGTAAAGAAGACAACAGCTGTAAAGAAAACAAGTACAGTGAAGACATCGGCTGTAAAAGAGCAGGAGGTCACAACAAATCAGGTATGCCATATTACAGAGGAATTACCGATTTATTTATTGTAAGCTTTTGATGGAGGGGGACATGGAAAAACGACATGTGGGAAGAGCAATTTTAGGTTTTTTTATTTCATTTTTTATGGTTTGTCTGCTGATGGCAGACGGATTGTTGATTGGACTTAAGTTAACCATTTTCAAAGGAACGGATTTTGTAGACATATTACAGAATGCGAATGCCTTTGGTATGGTATCAGAGCTTTTTGCATCAGAATTAGAGGTTGCTATGGGGGATGAGCCGATGATGCAGGAGGTTGTAGCCACTGTATTTTCTGAGGATGTACTGACATCGGTTACTTCTGATATTACACAGGCGATTGTAAGTGGAGAGGAAGTTGATTTATCTGAAGTTGCCGAGGAGTGTTTAAACTCCATGGAAAGTATTTCTGATGCAGTAATTGATCAGATATTTGATGAGGTAGCTGCGACTGGTGAAATCAATGTCAGCGCCCTTACACAGAGTGGGATTTTAAAGTCGTATGAGCAGCAGTTTGGAATGGAGCTTGTCCCTTGGGTAGAAGAGTATGTAAGTGACACATATGGATATACTACTATTAAGGTCGATGAAGAACAGTTGGCGGCGATTAAGACTGAAACCAAGAGTGCCTTAAAAGAAGAGATTATGCCAGCCTTAGAAGAGGCAATGGAGCTTTATATTGAGGAGGTAAATGTTGCAGTTAATCAGGAGCTTCAGATGATGAATGAGCAGTATCATATTGCAGAGATTATTCGTTTGATTGAAAGTATTATGGATATGATGGCAGTTGCGATTGTTATTATGACTGTTATTGTGGTTGTATTGATTGTATTAGAGTGTCTGATATATAGAAGTGCGATACATCGTGCTATTAGAAATATTGGCGTGTCAGCAATCTTTGCAGCATTGGTTGTTGGATTGATTGGTGCAGTAACATCAATTGCAAACAGCTTTTTAGTAGGTGTAGTAGGAATGGCAGGTATGTCCCGGGATGCAACGCTTGAAGTATTGATGAATTTTATAGAAGCGAATTTAAAGAATGTGGGTGTGGGCTTTCTGATCATTGCAGCTGTTTATCTGATTGCTGCTGTGGTATGTTTGGTGTTTTCACCAACTATGAAAAAAACTGAGAAAAATTAAAAATGTAAGGTTATCAGATTCATAAATTTCCATTATAAAACATTTATAGAAGATGCAGTATAGGGAAAAATAAAAAGGAACTCATAGTAGTTTCTTTTTTTTTGAGAAAGGTGTGAATATTAATATGGATGGTTTTAATGATAATCTAGCTATAACAAATGGATTGGGGTATGGAGTAGCAGTAGGTGCAGCACAAATAGAAAGTGGATTGAATAAGCATGGCAAGATGACAGAGTACGAGAAAGAACAAATGCTTGCAAAACAGAATAGGATAATGGATGAAGAGGAAACAGAACGCTTTATGCAGCGTCTTGAGGATGGAATGTATTAAAGGCAATTGACAGTTAACTATTTGAATAAATAGTTTTTATATTTTGCGCAATGGATAATGCTGTTGCGCAAAAATATAAAATGAACACACAAAAGCACAAAATGAGGCAAAAATACAAAGAATGGCATGAAAAATACAAGAAATGACACAAATAAGTTTACATAATGCTTTACAATAAAGGAGTAGTAAAGTATGGTCTTGTTCACTTATGATGACTATTCAATAATCATAAAGATAAGGCTAATACAACAACACGCAAAACTAAATTGTAGGAGGTATACAAAATGATACAGAAAAAAGCATTCAGAAATGCTTTGAAAAGACTGGCGTGTTGTGTAATGGGGATAGCTGTGATGTCAGCATCGCTTACAATGGGGGGAAATGTAAGCACGATGCAGAACGTAGAGGCAGCAAGTACAACAACTGTTGAATATTTGAATCGTGGAGTATCTGCGTTTTCAACAGGCTCAGGAATGCTTGTCAGTTGGAGATATCTGGCAAGTGATTCAACAAGTACAGTGTTTAAGCTGTACAGAAATAATTCTCTGATATATACCAGTAATGCAGGAGATGCAACCTGCTATTTGGATACGTCAGGAAGCAGTTCCAGCAGTTATAAAGTAGAGACTATCGTGAATGGTTCGGTAGTATCAACAGATTTGCCTGTGATTCAGTCAGATTCTTCTTACAAGCAGTTGAATTTGAGCCGTCCAGGTTCAAGCTATACACCAAATGACTGCTCTGTAGGTGATGTTGATGGAGATGGAACGTATGAAATTTTCTTGAAATGGGATCCATCAGATTCAAAGGATAATTCTAAGTCAGGAACAACCAGCAATGTGTATATTGACTGTTATAAGTTGGATGGTACAAGACTTTGGAGAATTGATTTAGGCAAAAATATTCGTGCCGGTGCACACTATACACAGTTCCTTGTAGCTGATTTTGATGGTGACGGAAAGGCAGAAATGACCTGTAAGACAGCGGATGGAACCGTGGATGGTCAGGGGAATGTAATTGGTGATTCTTCAGCCAATTATCGTAATTCTAAGGGATATATTTTATCTGGTCCGGAGTATTACAGCTTGTTCGATGGCGCAACAGGTAAGGTGTTAGATACGGTAGATTATGAGCCGGCGCGTGGCACAGTAAGCAGTTGGGGAGATTCCTATGGTAACCGCGTAGACCGTTTCTTGGGGGCTGTATGTTACTTTGATTCAGATACACCAACAGCAGTAACTGTTCGTGGTTATTATACCCGTATGACAGCATGTGCATATGATGTGGAAAATGATAAGCTGGTAAAACGTTGGTACTTTGATTCTAATAACTCAGGCTGTTCAGCAGCTAAGGGCAATGGTAATCATAACTGTATGCCTGCGGATGTAGATGGAGATGGTAAGCAAGAGTTAATTCTTGGTTCTACCTGTCTTGATGATGATGGAAGTATTCTTTGGTGCAACAAGTTGGGACATGGAGATGCAATGCATCTTGGTGACTTACTTCCAAACCGTTCAGGGTTAGAGCTTTGGGTTTGTCACGAGGTAAGTCCATACGGAACTTCTTTAGTAGATGCGAAGACAGGAAGTCTTATCTTTAGAACAACAGCATCCTCAGATACAGGAAGATGTTGTGCAGATAATATCTGGTCAGGAAATGATGGCGCAGAGTTCTGGGGAAATGGTTATGATATTTTAAATGGTTCAGGTAGTGCGATTATGTCAAATCGTCCATCTATTAATTTTTTAACCTATTGGGATGGAGATTTGGAAAGAGAGCTTCTTGATAGTAATAAGATTATGAAATATCAGGGAAGCAGCGGTTCAAAGACTTTGGTACAGGATAGCAGCTGTACATCATGTAATTCAACTAAGGCAACACCTTGTCTTTCGGCAGATATTTTCGGAGACTGGAGAGAAGAGGTTATTTGGCCTACATCAGATGGAACGGCAATCAGAATTTATGCAACAACCTATGATACTGATTATAGAATTACGACTCTGATGCACGACCCACAGTATCGTAATCAGGTGGCAGGACAGAATATTGCATACAATCAGCCGCCACATGCAAGCTTCTATCTTGGTTCAGATGAGAGCCTACCTTCAAAGCCAAGTGTAACAGTACGAGGTGGAAGCAGTTCTTCCGGAAGTAATTCTGGATCAAGCACTGAATTAGCAGCATCTGCATTGGTAGATGGTGGTTATTATATGATTCAGAATGTAAACAGTGGTCTCTATATGGAAGTCGAAGGTGGTACGGCTGCAAATAGCACTAACGTACAGCAGTGGGGGGCAAATGGAGCAAGTGCGCACAACGTATGGCGAGCTGAGTACGCGGGAAGCGGATATTATAAGCTTTATAGCCAAGTTGGCGACGGAAATACCTATTTATTAGATGTTACAGGCGCAAAGGCAGCAGATGGAACCAATGTAATTATTTATCAGGAATCAGGTTCTAATGCACAGCAGTTTAAGTTTGTAAAGAATAGTGATAGCTCATATAGAATCTATACAAAGGCATCAAGTGATGCATCTTGTGTAGAGATAGTAAATGCGTTAACATCATCAGGCGCTAATGTACAGCAGTGGACAGCAAATGATCATGCATGTCAGAACTGGTACTTAACACAGGTAGATTATCAGGTAGAGGAAGAATCTTCAGAAGAGGAATCTGAAGAGGTTGAATCTTCCGAAGCAAGCACTTTGAAACCGGCGTCTGCATTGGTGGATGGTGCAACATACATGATTCAAAATGTAAATAGTGGTTTATATATGGAAGTAACAGGTGGAGCTGCGACAAATGGAACCAATGTACAGCAGTGGGGAGCTGATGGCGCAGCAAGTCACAATACATGGCGTGCAGAATATGCAGGCAACGGTTACTATAAGCTTTATAGTCAAGTTGGTGATGGAAATACCTACTTGTTGGATATTGCAAATGGTTTGTCCACAAATGGAACTAACATCCAGATTTATTCAGATACAAATTGTGATGCTCAGCTTTTCAAATTTACAAAGAATAGCGATGGCAGTTATAAAATTTACACAAAGGTTTCAGCAGATACTTCTTGCGTGGAGATTGTGAATGCTCTTACAAGCTCAGGTGCTAATGTGCAGGAGTGGGAGGATAATGGTCATGTTTGCCAGAATTGGTATGTGACACTGGTTGAGGAGACAGCAGAGGAAGAAGCTTCAGCAACAGAATCATCAGGTTCAACAACATCATCGGTATTGTCAAATTCACATGTATATACCTATGCATCACAGACCGAGTATTCACTTAACCTAAATGACTATATTTCAGACTTAAATGTGGGAGATGATGTCAGAATAACGGCAAATTTTGCCGGTAACACTTATTATGGTGGTGGTTTAGGAGCAATGTCAAATGAGAACGGAAGTGCAACATGGATTGCTTCTACTTATTCAAGTGATGATTCATGTAATGCATCTGCAACATTAGATATGACGGCTGCATACGATGGAACCAATAATGTTTATGTACAGATGTGGTGGTTTGGAGGCGGATCTGTAGACCTTTATCTTACCATTGAGAAGTTAAACTAAATAAAAATGGTAATTTCGCATATATTAGTGGAAACTAGTATACTCTCTCTTGAAACAGCTTTAGACATAGAATGTCTAAGGCTGTTTTTAATAAGATATTTGTATATAAATAGAAGGATTTGCAGTTTCTACATAGAATAGGGAAATGTCTTTATTTTAGCTACAAAAGCGAATATAATATTGCATAGAAGTATTGGAAAGGATAAACGTAAATAGTGTCTGCTGATTAAATTTAAAATAGCCTTAAAACATTGATTTTACTGACTTCCTTATCTATCAGTGTTATACTAAAAGTGCACGGTTTATGAGAGAATTAAAACTTTTTTCGTGCAGTTTTCTATAGAAAAAT
>JAZNMO010000117.1:0-10672 GCA_045579665.1 Lachnospiraceae bacterium | reverse complement strand
GCCATGTCGTTCTGTGAGCCAAGGAGTTGTAGCTAAGTGTTGTCTTCCTAAGACCGCTTGGCCTCCGACTTCCATAATACTTCTGCAATACTGCTGCCTTAAGAACTGCCTCTGAAGGACTTAATACTACCTCTACTGCTCCATTTACCTCTGTCACAGAAGAAGCAAGTGGTGCTTCCTCTTCTTCAATTACAACAGCATTCGATACAGATGATGTTGTTGTAGGCTTTGCTGTTGGTAAAGGCTCTTCTACCTCACCTGTCACAGTAACTGTTGCCTCGAAGTCATCACTACGATTATACTGTTCTACTGTTACAGTAATGACTGCCGTCCCCGCCTTCACGCCTATTACTGTACCATCCTCTGCCACTGTAGCAACTGCCTCATTACTACTCTTATAAGATACCTTTGCATCTTCAGCAAGATTATTTACAGTAAGCTTCTGACTATTCTTTGCATCTACATTAATATCCTCAACTGTAGGCGCATCCTTAATACCAAAGGTTACATCCACATGCTTCTCAACATCCATGTAGTAAAGAACAATTCCACCAAGCACGAAATCATCATGTGCCTTTGTATCAAAGGTAATCTTTGCCGGCCATCCTGTCAAAGTAACCATTCCATTATTAGTTGCATTATCAACCCATGTTCCATATACGCTACCACCCGCAGGCATATCAAGATACTGTGCCGGGATTGCTGTCTCACCTGCATACAGACAAATGGTTGTTGATGCACTAATGTCATCCGCATTCACTGCCAGTTCAGGACTACTGGTTACCTTATCATCAGCCACATTTAACCACACATATACAACCTGACCATCATAGAACTCTACTCTAAGCTTTGTAAGTCCGTTCTTTACTGTTGAATCTGCAAAGAATGAGCTTAACATACTGATATTACCAGCTTCATAATCAGTGCTAAAGGTTCCGTCATGCTGTAAGTATGCCCACCAGTCTGAGTTTGGACCTACTCTTCCTGCTGCCTGATATGCTGTTACTCTTCTTACCTTACTTCCATTAAAATCAACCGGAATTGCAATACCATCCTTCGTTCCTTCGGCATTTCCGATTTCAGGAGTTGTATATTTTACAAGATACTCATACCAATCAGCGCCTGAGCTAAACTTCATAGTAAGTGTTGCAAATGTACCATAGTCAGCCATTGCAGCAAACATCTTATTTACATATTCCTTCTTCAAGGTTACTGTTGCGCTTGCACTATCATAAGTATAATCAGTTCCCTCTGTCAGTCCTTCAATACCTGTAAATGTATTACCATTTAATGTAAGAGGAATCTGTACGTCCTCTGTCACTTCTGTTGTAAAGTAAAGTGTATCAAGTCCTGTTGCATATGATGAGCGACCTGTCATGCTTGCTTCAAGCATAGCGCCAACTTTAGCCTGCTTCCACTGATACTCTCCACTCCTTCTATCAATACCGGAAAGATTATCCCAGAACATCAGACATACATCATACTGTCTTGCGAGCTCGCCCATATACTCATAGTACTTAAGCTCTTCACCCTTCTGCATACATCCTTCTTCAGATTTATCATAACCAAGTAAACCATACTCACCAATTACTACACCAATTCCCTTAGAAATCAACTCCTTGTTGATTGTCTCCATAATATAATCTGCACCATCTCTTGGTGTGTAAGGCTCACCATTGTTCTGCCAAAGCTCCTCATCAAAGCCTGTTTTTCCTAAGTTTGCACTATATACCCACTCACTGTAATAATGAACAGTTGCAATGATATTCTCATCATCAAGACTATCAATTAAGTTGTATAATGGTACGCACTTCTCATGGTTTGTTAACAACGTTGGCATAACAATCATTCTATCTTCGTTACCCTTGGTGTTACGAATTGCATGATATGCTGCCAAGTTAATCTCATCAAGCTTCTTTTGTGCTGTCATAGCACCTGTATCTTCAAAGGTTGGTTCATTAATTGTTTCAAAGCATACCTGCTCTGGTAAATCCGCCATATATGCTGCCAGCTGTTCCCAAAGCTCTGTAAATCTTCTATACTCCTCTGAATCCTTATTGCCATCCCATGCTGATAACCAAATCCATGAATCATGATGAATATTAATCATGACATATAAATCTTCTTCTACCGCCCAGTTAACTACTTCCTTATAACGAGCTAACCATGCTTCATCAATGACATACTTATATTCGTCTGCTGATGCATTCTCATTGACTGTATATCTTCTATATAAAGTCATCGGCATACGGATACTATCAAAGCCCTTATCCTTTACTGCTGCAATCAACTCTCTTACAACTGTTGGGTTACCCCATGCAAGCTCTCCCTTATCCTCAGCATTCAAATTACTATCAAAGCCATCGAAAGAGTTACCAAGGTTCCAGCCTGAACCCATTGCTTTTACATAATCAATGGATGCGTTTCCATCCTTATCATCAGTATCTGTATCATCTGATGCCTTAGAACCTGCATAAAATGTAATCGCACCATCTGCCTGGTCTAATGCAAGATATGCGCTGTCATCTCCGCAGATTCTTACCTGTGGCTGTACACCCCAGATATTTGAAAGACCGTTCATATATGCTACACCCGGCTGTAATACCGGTGCTGTTTCATAGGTTAATTCATATTCACCATTAACCACAAGCTTGTTTACTGTTACCTGCATACTGCTTCCCGCAATTTCAGTAATGTAACCAAGATTCTTCAAACCGGTTTCATAGTCAAATGCAAAATCAATGACATATTCGCCATCGCCATTTAACGCAACTGTCTGTGACTTGTCTGTCCAGCTTGCAGTCTGTACATTAAATGTTATCGAATCTGTATCCGCACCTTCTACTGTCATATAATAACTGATAGAAGAGAGTAACTGTGCCTCTACTGTAGCAGTCTCCTGCTCTGTATCCTCTGTAGATGGCTGCTCTACCTCAACTGCTACATACAGCTGAATCGCACCGTCTGCCTGGTCTAATGCAAGATATACACTGTCATTTTTGCAAATAACTACCTGTGGCTGTACACCCCAAATATTTGAAAGACCATTCATATATGCTACACCCGGCTGTAATACCGGTGCTGCCTCGTAGGTTAATTCATACTTTTCATTTACTGTAATTTTATTTACAGTGATTGTCATTTCGCTTCCTGCAATCTCAGACACAAATCCAAGGTTCTTTAAGCCCTTCTCATAATCAAAGGCTAACTCAAAGGAATAATCTCCGTCTCCATTCAATGCAACTGTTGTTGACTTTGTGGTCCAGCTTGCCCCCTGTGCTTCAAATGAGAAGGATGCTGTATCACCACTTCCTGCAACTGTCACATCATACTTCACAGATGTAATCTGCTCTGTCACGTACTCAACATCTGCTGAGCTGTCCTCTGTAGAAGGCTCTTCTGTCGATGGAACTTCTGTTGTTGGCTCCTCTGAAGGTACCTCTGTAGTTGGTTCCTCTGTTGTTGGTTCCTCGCCTGTAGGCTCTACTGATGGTGTCTCTGACTCAGGTGCCTCTGTTGTTGGTTCTACTGATGATGTATCATCTTCTGTCGATGATACAACCGAAGACTCCTCTGGTGTCGACTCGTCTGCTACTTCCTCTGCAACGTATAATTTAATAAGACTGCTTGCCGAATCAAATGCAAGATATGCCTTATCGCTCTGACAAATCTTTGCGCCATCCTCTAATCCGCTCCAGATATTTACCAGCCCATTCTCCCAAGAAGAACCTGCCTTCAATACAGGTGCACTATCATATGTCAATTCATATGTATCATTTACTGTAATCTTATTTACAGTGACTGTCATTCCACTGTCTGTAATAGTCTCAACATAACCAAGATTAATCATTCCTGTCTCGTTATTTAACGCTAATCCAAAATGATAATCTCCATCTCCCTGCAATCCTACTACATTTGAAACATTGCTCCAACTTGCCGCTGTCGCCTGCCATGTGAAGGAGCTTGTCTCCCCACTTCCTGCAACTGTTACATCATATGCAACTGATGTAACCGCTGTTTCCTTCCATTGGGTCTTAGCATTTACATCTATCCCGGTCATCTGTAACCCGCTAACCGTCAAGATAAATGCCATCGCCAATGCCAACACTTTTCTTACCCTTTTCATCTTATACCTCCCATATTTTTTTCAGAAAACCCTTCCGTTTTCCGGCTGAATAAGCCACTCCTAACCTATTCATATAATCTTACATTTTGTAGTTTATCATGCCTATCTGTAAAGATATATCTTTAAAATCCGATATCCTCTACCTCAAAAAATGGAGGTATATGGGCATCATGTTAAACGTTTAAGTAAGTGTTTTTAGCATATTTAACAAAAGCCGCCTGTGCTGCTTTGTGCTCCGGTCTCTCGAACCGTAAACACTCCGTAGCCCGACGGCTAATATACTATATTTTCTTAATCGGATGTCTAATGACAGTCTTCCATTTCTCGGGTGCAACCTTGCGTGCATCCGACATATAAATCTCATGGTGCAGTCTGGTATCACTAAAATCATTGATATACCCATGCTCCTGTATGTATGCGTCCATAAGTGCAACTGTCTTTGGCTCATCATCAAATGCTCCTAAATGCATAATCTGTACGGATAAGCCTTCCTCTATCGTTATAAGTTCTGCTGACGAACAGTCCAACTTTTTCTTCTGTGTTGCTGTCTGCACTGCCCAGTCAAAGTCCTTCTTCGTAATAAAATCCGGTACACGAATCACTGATATCCAGTGGAATGTACTCTTATTCGTATAATCTACTCCCTCAATTCCCTCCTGCCACCAAAAGCCCTCCAGAGGTGGCACGACATATTCATAAAAGCCCTCTATCCTATAGTCTGTCTTATAGCTCATCTTCAAGGTATAAGCTACCGCATATAGTACTCCAATCGCCTGCTTATAAGCACCGCCCTCCTCATTCGGGTCGCCTATTCCTCTAACCGCTATATAATTTGCTTTTGGAACTGTCACAATTTCAGGCTTATTCTTTGGCATATAAAACTCTTTGTATTCCTTTTTAAAATCGAATGGCATGGTTATCTCTCCTATAATCTCTTCAAACATGAATGCTTTTCATCAATAGCAAAACCATTATTTCTATAAAAATTTAATGTACTCTCTTTATTTGAACCTGTCTCAAGAAAAACCTTATAGCATCTTCGTTCTCTCGCAATCTCTGATGCCCTTTCCAACAAGGCTGACGCATATCCCCTATTTCGATAATCAACATGTGTTACTACATTTTCAATCACTGCATACGGTCTAACGTTATGAGTTAATGTCTCCACAATTGCCATTTGTACAGTTGAAACAATTTTTCCCTCTTCTTCCACAACTAATAGATACATATTCTCATCTTTTTCAAATTTATCAAGAATACGTGCCCATTCTTCCATATCCTGTTCTTCCTTGGGAGGAAAATGTGTTAAATACTCAAAATACAATACCTTTAAATCCTGTGCATCTGTGCCTTTTGCTTTTCTGATGTTCATAATGCGCCTCCTCTTAATACTTATAACTTGTACTGCATAAAGTTTTCATTCTTCTCAAATCCAAAATCTGTGTATAAATGAACTCCCATATCTGAGGCAGTAATCTGCACTGTACCACAACCATATTCCTTTGCTTCATTCATAATTCGAGATAGAAGCTCTTTGGCAATACCTTGTCTACGATATTCCTTTGATGTAAACATACTTGAAAGCAGACCTATCTTACCGCTAGGACAACCAAAATAAGGAGGCTTTTCAACAAAAGACATTCCACTTGTACCAACTATTCTTTCTCCATCCAGCGCAAGCCAAGACACAAATGTTCCTTCTTCCATATGATGTGTATAGTAGTCTTTCAGTGCAGGTTTTAAGTCTATATCTTCCTTTGCACCTTCTTCTCGAAGCTGATTAATTCTCATATCAATAAATGTATCTAACTCATTAATAGTCATTCGCTTATATTCAATGTTCACCGCTACCACCTCTCTTTTATTCTAACAAAGAGAAATCTTATGTCAACTATACTAAATATGTTATTTCTAAACTTTTCTCTCCTGTATGACTTACTTTTCATTTACTCCGACTGCTCGCCTACTTATGTCTCTCCAGTCGGTTTCTGCTACCCACATTTGCCCTTCATGCTTTTATATCATGTATAAAAGCCGCCGATGCTACGCACCGACGGCTAATACCTCTTCCCACCTTATCTTGCTGCTCGCTTTCTTTTCTTATCCAATGTGTATGTCATAAAAGCTAACAACACAAAGAAGAATATATTCTGCATGAATGCTAGTATCTCCATCAAAAAAACTTCTCTAATAACTTCAGACGGAGCCCAAGAAATACCCATCACAAAACTGACTATTGTCCCAAAAGTATCAATACCTATCATAACATAAAGCGGTATCGGACTTTTGACTTTATCTCCAACAAAAAATCGAATGCTGATTACAATAAATACGACATCATATATGATTGCACCTATAAAAGACGATAATAAAAACGAGCTATCACCGCTTAATCTTGCGATTAGTAACATAAGCATATTAGATGCCAAATAATAAGTATATAAACCTGCTGTCACTTTAGGATTTAACTTATCACTAATTGCCATATAAACGCCATACCCCAGTATAAGTGTCAGTAATACACACTTTATGATTGCTTCATGAGTAGTATATAGTAACAGTCCTTGTATAAAAGTGTTACTAAGTAAAAATATACTTCGGAACATCGCACACATAAACGCTATCGCCATTAATACAATCTGTACTCTCTTTGCTATCGGTGTATCAAGTATTTCACTCTTTTCTACATAAAGCTTCATATCATCATCTGATAATAAATCATCCAACGATACCGCAAAATACTGTGATATCTTCTTTGCTGTCATAATATCCGGATAACGTGAGCCGCCCTCCCATCTGGACACAGCCTGTCTTGTTACATAGAGGTAATCCGCCAATGTCTGCTGCGTGATTCCTTTTTCTTCTCTTACCCTTTTTAAGTTCTCTCCAAATTCTGCCATATTCATTTCCTCTCAAAAGTTTATTTGCTGCAGCAAGTTCATTGTAGCTTTTGCCTCTGTAATATGAAAGCAACACCTGCATTTTACTATGTTGACACTATGTCAACCTCTTTGTTTTGTTGCTATTACCATGTCCTGACTTACATATCTTAGCTTCCTTTTGCTATTACAAAGTTGCTTCCATTTTCTATAATTATTTCATCATTTTATCTACTGTACTATCTTATGTCAACCAGTCTCTCTTTTAACATATAATCACTATTTATAGGTATAAGAATAACCTTTCATCTTCACTTTGTGTATATAGAAAATAATCACTAAAAAATACACAAAATGTTATCTCTAAATGTCCTTTTCTCGTCCACCAAACCTGATTTTGTGTATATACAAAAAAATCAGTGTGGTATACACACGATTCTCTCCTTTTTATGTGTAATAAGCGAAAGTTTTTTTCTATATACACAAACAATGGCTAATCCAAGTAATATCAGGAAGAAAACATATTAAATTTGTGTATTAGAGTTGAAAAAATTTGCATATACACAAAAACTAACAAGAACAGGTGAAGTTATCCCAGCCATACAAGCTCCCAACGAATGATTCACTGTTGAGCCATGCCGGCATTCGACGTGCATGCTTCCCCACTGTACAGCATGGCTCATGCTTCGCGCAAAAAGAGCCGAGAAAACATATTTTCTCGACTCTTTCTATATTGGTATGAGTTGTATGATATAAGCTTAATTATTTAGCGAGCTCAGCCTTTAACTGCTCTGTTAACATTGGAACAATCTTAGTTAAGTCGCCTACGATACCGTAATCAGCTACATCGAAGATAGGAGCTGTCTCATCCTTGTTGATTGCAACAATGATATCTGACTCTTCCATACCTGCTAAGTGCTGGATAGCACCTGAAATACCGATTGCGAAGTATACGTTTGGACGTACAGTCTTACCTGTCTGTCCTACCTGAAGATCCTTGCTCTTCCAACCAGCGTCTACAACTGCACGTGAGCAGCTTACTGTACCGCCAAGTACCTCTGCAAGGTCATCTAACATCTTGAAGTTCTCTGCGCTTCCAACACCACGTCCACCAGAGATAAGAATCTTAGCATCCATGATATCTACTGTCTCAGCTACAGACTTAACAATCTTCAAGATTTCTACATATTTGTTATCAGGTGTGAAACCTGGGTTGTACTCAACAACGTTTGCCTTAGCACCTTCCTGCTTAGGAAGCTTCTGCATAACACCAGGACGAACTGTTGCCATCTGTGGACGGAAATCAGGACAAGCGATTGTCGCAATTGTGTTACCACCGAAAGCCGGACGAGTCATCAATAACTGGTTGTGCTTCTGCTCCTTACCTGGGATTGGATTGATTGGGAAATCACCAATCTCAAGCTGTGTACAGTCTGCTGTAAGTCCTGTATGAACTCTTGCAGATACTCTAGGACCTAAATCACGTCCGATAGCTGTTGCACCAACTAACATGATTTCTGGCTTGAACTCGTTGATAACAGATGATAATGCATGTGCATATGGCTCTGTTCTATACTCTTTTAACTCTGGGTCGTCTACTACAATAACCTTATCTGCACCATATGCAGCAAGCTCATCTGCAAGACCCTTAACACCACTACCTAATAATACTGCTGTTACTTCTGTTCCTAAGTCCTTCGCAAGGTCTTTTCCTTTTCCGATTAATTCTAAAGCGATTCCGCTGATCTCATTATCAACCTGCTGTGCGAAGACAAATACGCCCTTAAATTCTTCTAAATTCATCTCATTCACCACACTTTTCTCAAAATTATATTACATGCTTCTCTTTTAACTTGTTTACAATGTAATCTACAGATTCAGAAGGGTCAAGAGTAACCTTCTCTCCCTTACCCTTTCTAACCTTATCAGATGCCTTAGCAATCTGTGTAGGTGAACCCTTAAGACCAAGATTAGAATCTTCTACATCCTTTAAGTCTGCTCTGCCCCATACAGTAATCTCTGACTTGAATGCATCAAAGATTCCGCCCGGAGTCATGTAACGAGCCTCGTTTAACTCAGCAAGTGCTGTAATCAAACATGGCATCTGAGCCTTTACTACATGATATCTGTCATCATACTGACGCTCAACGATTACGCTGTTACCTTCAACCTCAATCTTCTGAGCGTAAGAGATTACAGGAATTCCAAGGTGCTCAGAAATCTGAGGACCAACCTGTGCTGTATCTCCATCAATAGCCTGACGACCTGTGATGATTAAATCGTACTCAAGGTTACGGATAGCACCTGCAAGAGTCTGCGATGTAGCCCATGTATCTGCTCCACCTAATACTCTGTCAGTTACAAGGATACCCTTATCAGCACCCATTGCTAATGCTTCACGAAGAACCTCTTCTGCCTTTGGAAGACCCATAGTAACTACTGTTACTTCTGCGCCATACTGATCTTTTAATCTTAATGCTGCCTCAAGACCTGCCTTGTCATCTGGATTCATGATGGTAAGCATTGCAGCTCTATCAAGTGTACCGTCTGGGTTGAACTTTACGCCGCCCTTTGTATCAGGTACCTGTTTAACACAAACAACAATCTTCATTGTATTATCTCCTTACATTCTATACTTTTCTTTCCGTTATCTACACTATCGTAAGCCGGCACTCGTAAATCTTCGATTTACTCGTTCGCGGTGCAGCGTTGCACCGCTCTTTTCCATTCGTCTTGCGCATCTATTTCTGCAAGCAGAACAGCTGCACAATCCAAATGTCAAGCCGTCTTACTTAAGCAGATTACCGGAGATTACCATTCTCTGAACTTCGCTTGTTCCTTCATAAATCTCTGTAATCTTAGCATCACGCATCATACGCTCTACATCGTACTCTCTTGTGTAGCCGTATCCACCGTGGAGCTGAACAGCCTTAGTTGTTACTTCCATAGCAACCTCTGCTGCATATAACTTAGCCATAGCTGCCTCTACAGAGTAAACCTTCTGTGTATCCTTAGCACGAGCTGCCTTGTATACCATAAGCTGAGCAGCCTGTGTCTTTGTAGCCATATCTGCTAACTGGAACTGAGTATTCTGGAATGCGCCGATTGGTCTGCCAAACTGCTTTCTCTCCTGAACATAGCTGATTGTTGTCTCAAGAGCACCCTCTGCAAGACCAAGAGCCTGAGCTGCGATACCGATACGTCCACCATCAAGTGTATGCATAGCGATACCGAATCCCTTACCTTCCTGACCTAACATGTTCTCCTTTGGAATTCTACAATCTGTGAAGATTAATTCGTAAGTAGAAGAACCACGGATACCCATCTTCTTCTCCTTTGTACCGAATGTAAATCCAGGAGTTCCCTTCTCTACGATAAATGCTGAGATTCTCTTCTTGCTTCTACCCTTAGCGTCTACGTCAACACCTGTGATAGCGAAGATGATATAAACATCTGCTTCCTTACCATTTGTGATGAAAATCTTTGAACCATTTAATACGTACTCATCGCCATCTAAAACAGCCTTTGTCTGCTGTCCCTGAGCATCTGTACCAGCACCTGGTTCTGTTAAACCGAAAGCACCGATTTTTCTACCAGCTGCAAGGTCTGGTAAGTATTTCATTTTCTGTTCTTCTGTACCATATGTTAAAATAGGGTCACAGCAAAG
>JAZNMO010000116.1:0-15666 GCA_045579665.1 Lachnospiraceae bacterium | reverse complement strand
CGTCTCCAGAAAGCAGCTTAATAGAAATATGTATTGTTTTATGGGGAAAGGGGTTTTATGCCCTTTTTTAGTTTTATAAGATACACTATCTCAAAAAGAAAGGGCGTGAAAAAATGATTTCTCATTTTTTCACAGCCCCTTCCTATAAATCGCATCTAGCATTCTCAAAAATATTATATTGATTCATCAACAATATGCCAATCTTAGAATGTAAACTTATCTGCAAACCATGCATCAAGCTCATCAATCTTAACTCTAACCTGCTCCATAGTATCACGGAAACGGATTGTAACTGCCTGATCCTCTTCTGACTCGAAATCGTATGTAATACAGAATGGTGTACCGATTTCGTCCTGACGGCGATATCTCTTACCGATATTTCCTCTGTCGTCAAATTCACAGTTATACTTCTTAGAAAGCTCCATGAAAATCTTCTCAGCGCCTTCGTTTAACTTTTTGCTCAGCGGAAGCACACCAATCTTAACAGGTGCAAGTGCAGGATGGAAATGAAGAACCGTTCTAACATCTCCCTCACCAATCTCTTCCTCATCATATGCCGCACAAAGGAATGCAAGTACAACACGGTCAGCACCAAGTGATGGTTCTACAACGTATGGCACATACTTCTCCTTCTTCTCATCATCAAAGTATGACATATCCTCACCTGAGATATTCTGATGCTGTGTTAAGTCATAATCTGTTCTGTCAGCGATACCCCAAAGCTCACCCCATCCAAATGGGAATAAGAACTCGATATCTGTTGTTCCCTTAGAATAGAAGCAAAGCTCCTCAGGAGAATGGTCACGAAGACGCATCTCATCCTCCTTGATACCAAGGCTAAGTAACCAGTCACGACAGAATGCTCTCCAATACTGGAACCACTCTAAATCTGTACCAGGCTCACAGAAGAACTCAAGCTCCATCTGCTCAAACTCTCTTGTACGGAATGTAAAGTTACCCGGTGTAATCTCATTTCTAAATGACTTACCAATCTGTCCGATACCAAAAGGAATCTTCTTTCTTGATGTTCTCTGAACATTCTTAAAGTTAACAAAAATACCCTGTGCTGTCTCAGGTCTTAAATATACTGTATTCTTAGCATCCTCTGTAACACCCTGGAAGGTCTTGAACATAAGGTTGAACTGACGAATATCTGTGAAATTGTGCTTACCGCATGAAGGACATGCAATATTCTTCTCCTCTACAAATTCCTTCATCTTCTCATTTGACCATGAGTCTACAGACTCCTCAAGTGCGATGCCGTTCTCTGCACAGTAATCCTCGATTAATTTATCTGCACGGAAACGCTCGTGACATTCCTTACAATCCATCAGAGGATCTGAGAATCCACCTAAATGTCCTGATGCTACCCATGTCTGTGGATTCATAAGAATTGCACAGTCTACACCTACGTTATAAGGATTCTCCTGTACAAACTTCTGCCACCATGCTCTCTTTACATTGTTCTTTAACTCAACTCCAAGATTACCGTAATCCCAAGTATTCGCAAGTCCGCCATAAATCTCAGAACCCGGATATACAAATCCTCTTGCCTTTGATAAAGCAACAATTTTCTCCATAGTCTTTTCCATTATTTTTCCTCACATTCTGTCGCTTATGCGACTATTATTCAAACAGAACCACACCATAACCACTGGCATGTTCCATATCAACCGCTTTCTTTCCTACCAAAGTCCCTGACTCTGTATAGTACTCTATCTCATCATAGCATATCACTCTGACAGGCTCCTGGGCAATTACAATCTTCATATCTTCCAGTGCCTCAAGCTCCTTCTGTGATAAATTTACAGATGCCTTCCCTGTTCCCACAAGACTTACATCCAAATCATATCCAAGCTTTGTCGCTTCTCTTACTGTTCCTACAAAAAGCTCTCTGGAATTAAAGCCGGTATAAGAACGATAGGTGCCGTATCGCAGAATCACCTTCACCTGTTCATCAACAAGCTCACATGATATTAACTGAATCCCTGCTGTAATGTCTTTCTGATTATATTCGTTAATAGCATCCTGAATCATACTTTTCAAGCCCTCTACATCGTAATAGGACTCACTAAAATCCTCTACGATAGCGCCCTCTATGGAGCCATCCTCAAGAACCTTAATATAAGATACCATATCCGTCTCAGGATTCACGCTCTCTACACCGCATGCCACTACGTTGGTCATCAAGACAGACAGTATTATAGATAAAATAAATTTTCTCACAATAATCTCCTGCCTTTCCTCATAAATCCAAACCGCGTTTTATTATATCGAACTTATTCAAGATTTTCAAGTATTTCAAGACTTTTAAAATCTCTATCCCATACTCTTTTACAAATACGCTTACAAAAGCTGCGTAATTCACATAATATCTCCGGTGTTACCACGAAGCTGTACAGCTTCTCCACCGGTGTTCTCATTATGTAATCGATGGTATAAACAGCGGAATCTCCGAGTGTACTTCCTACAACACCCGGAAACTCCCCATTAATCATAATTGCTTTTAACTCAAAGATACATCTTACCAATTGATTCGGTATGGAGCCTGAACACAACGCTCTTAATGATTGATACAAGAGCTTTAAAAGCTCCCTCTCGTCATTATTCTCTCTGCCATAATAATCACATATTTCCATAAAATACATGCCGTAATATGCACCTACAAAGTCAGTTCTTAGCTCTTCAAAATAATTGGTAATCTCTGCATCTGACAGATTATACGCAGTCCTTCCCTCATAAACCCGAAACTGTCCAAAGGAAAAGGGATTGGTTGGTGCCATCAGGCGGTTCCCCTGACGTCTGGCTCCCTTTGCAAATGCAGATATCTTGCCTTTCTCTCTGGTCAGCAGCACCACTCTTCTGTCATATTCACTAATAGGTTCTGATTTGATGATAATTCCTGTCACTGTTACCAGATTCTGCATTTGTACACTCTCGCATTTCTTCTGCCTTATTTAATGACTTCTCATCTGTTGTTACAATCCCCTTGTAACGCAGATAATCCGTAATACACCCTGTCTTTTCAAAGCTTTTCCATTCATTCTCGTGCATCTTATTCCCTCCATCTGTTGTCTGTAGGAATAGGATTTGCACAATCATAAAATACTATTCATCTTCCTTAGGATTATAACCAAAGTTCTTGATCAGAAAATCACTATCACGCCAATCCTTCTTTACCTTAACCCAAAGCTGAAGATTCACATGCTGTTCTAACAAGTCCTCTATCTCAGGACGTGCCATAGAACCGATTTTCTTAAGCATTGCACCGCCCTTACCGATGATAATCCCCTTATGAGAATCTCTCTCACAGATAATCGTCGCATCAATATCTACAATCCTCTTACTAAACTTCATAGCTTCAATCGTTATTGCCACTCCATGAGGAATCTCCTCATCAATGCTTCTGAGCACCTTCTCACGAATCAGCTCTGCAACAATCTGACGCATCGGCTGGTCTGTAATCGTATCCTCATCATAGAACGCAGGCCCATATGGAAGATATTTCATAATCAGTTCAATCAAGGTATCTGTATTGTCATCCTTTAAAGCCGATACCGGAACAATCTCTGCAAAATCAAGCTGTGTTCTGTAGGCATCGATATATCCAAGAAGCTGTTCACGCTTAACGGTATCAATCTTATTAATAACCAAAATAACAGGAGTCTTTACCTTCTTAAGCTGCTCAATAATATGCTGCTCACCGGCTCCGATATAATCTGTCGGCTCAACAAGCCACAAAATCACATCTACTTCCTTCAGACTTCTCTCTGCCACACCTACCATATAATCGCCAAGCTTATTCTTTGCCTTATGAATACCCGGTGTATCCACAAACACAATCTGTCCCTCATCAGAGGTGTACACTGTCTGTATTCTGTTACGGGTAGTCTGAGGCTTCTTGGAAGTAATTGCAATCTTCTGTCCAATCAGACAATTCATAAGAGTTGATTTACCTACATTTGGTCTGCCGATTAAGGCAGCAAATCCTGATTTGTACTTTTCGTTCATTCACACATACCTTTCTCTATCTAGTGAAATAAGTTCTCCGTTGTATCAAAATATTCCTTATTCTCCGCAATTGCCTGCCCGTTACCCACAACGCAGATTGCACGCTGCTTCATCATGGCATCCATATATGCTGCCAATGCCTGAATATCCTTCTCCTGACAGTTCAATACTTCATCTCTTTCCTTCTGAATATCTTCAAAAGTAATGTTAGACATATATGCCCCCAAAGAACGGCTGCCCTTTGCTGACGGATTCAACGGAATATCCATATCGCTGATTGCACCAATAATATACTTTGTCATGGTTCTTTCATCTGCCTTGAAGGCTCTTAAATAATTACCTGTTCCTTCAAAGGTCTCCATGGTTTTAGCAAGATTCGGGTCACGATAGGACACAAAATAACTGTCACCCGTCTTACCAAAGTTACACATACAGCCATAAGCTCCGCCCTTCACACGCACATTATTCCAAAGATAATCATAACCAAGAATAACCTTCAACACCTTCAATGCACCTGTGTATGGATTCTTACCGCCATCTCTATAGTTACCTGCTCTTCCCACATACTGAATCTGTGCTGATGAGCAGAAGCCCTCATTCCTCTGTATTGGTGTAATACTAAGCCCTGACTCCTCCACAGGCTCTGTATAAAGCTGCTCCACAAGTATCGGTAAGAGCTTTGTCAATTTCTCATAGCCTTCCTCAGTCGCTGTAATATCTACCATCAAATTCTCCGGTCTGAAAAGATACTTGGCCAGACTTACCAGCTTCTCGGTCAAAGCTTCACTTAACGAATCATACTCAGTCTCCAGCTTCTCAAGCAGTCTGTAGCATGGAATACCGCTTACAAGCTCTGAAATAGCTGCTGTTTCACTAAAGTATGACATACCTCTGACTGCTGCCAGAGTATGACCCGATGCTGTCATATTGCCCTGCATTCTTGACTTAAGCTCTGAAACAATCTCCTTCACTCTTGCCTTATCATCCAGCTTAGAGCTTACAAGCACCTCACAAAGAAGCTTCATCGCATTCTCCATTTCCTCATAAAGCGCTTTGGTCTTCATCTCAAATACCAGCTTATACTTCGACAAATCCAATGCATCCGTATAAGTGCTTACAGAGGTTCCCACTCCACCGGTATGAATATTTACTTCATTATTCAGCTCTCCATAGGTGTAGCTCTTGGTATCCACAAAGCCCAGTACATTCTTAAAGATACCGATATAAGCAAATAAATCCTGCGGAATCTTAGACGCATCAAAAATTAACTTCACATAACCAATACCATTGGTGAAAATATCATGGAACAATACCTTGGTATCTCCAATCTTACGCTCCTCGTTGATAAAGCCCTCTGCTTCCTTCTTCATATCTGCTCTTGTAAGCATCGGAAGCTTTGCAATATCCTCAGGTGAATCCTCTGACTCCTGATACTCTCTTAGTTCCAAAGTATCCTTCACAATCTTTGCAAGCTCTTCTTTACTAAGTGTTGCCTTATAATCCTGCAGCTTCTTGGCAAGCTCCTGCTCCTCTTTGGCTGTCAGTCCTTCCTTTGGTGATACTACAAGCACTGTCTTATGATTATTATCAATCAGATACTTCTGTATCAGCTGCTCATAGTAATCTGTGTCTATCTTCTCTCTCAGAGACTTGAATACCTCATTGGTCTCTAATAAATCAAATGCCTTCTTATCATCATACAGCCATGTATCAAACATCTGTAAACCGTACATCAGTCCCTTTGGATAAGAGCCAAAATCCGCCTCACGATATTTGAACTCATAGTAATTAAGCCCTGCAAGAAGTGACTTCTTATCTAAACCTTCTTTTACAGCCTTACGAAGCTCTTCCTCAATGGTCGCTACGAACTCATCCTTCTGCTCATCATTGGCATTCTTAGCCACAATGGAAAAATATGGCTGGTAAATACCATTCTCGTAAATACTGTACACCTCAGTACCAATATTCTTATGAATCAAAGCAAGCTTTAATGGCGCACCTGCTGCCGAGCAAAGAGCATAGTCTACAAGCTGCATTCCATAGTAAAGCTCCTTATCAAGGCTTGTCCCTACCACTGCATTATAAGAAAGGTAAGTATTATCCTCTAAAGACTCCCCCTCCATAACCGGATAATCATGATGAATGGTTACCGGTCTCTCAAAGGTCTGCTGTAAGGTTAATGCCGAATCTATCTCCAAGCTGTCATATTGGCTCAAATACTTCTCATCCATCCATGTAAGCTTCTCCACCATATCCATATTACCATACAGATAAATATAGCTGTTAGATGGATGGTAATACTTACCATGGAAATCCAAGAATGCCTCATAGGTAAGCTCAGGAATTACCTTTGGGTCTCCACCCGACTCCACACCATAAGCGGTATCCGGATAAAGAGAGTTCAATACCTCTCGGTCATGCACATCATCCGGTGAAGAGAAAGCTCCCTTCATTTCATTATATACAACACCATTGAGTGTTAATTCATCATCTTCATTCTCAAGCTCGTAGTGCCAGCCCTCCTGCTTGAATATCTTCTCTTCTTTATAAATATTGGGATGGAATACAGCATCCAAATAGACATGACAAAGATTCTGGAAATCCTTATCATTACAGCTTGCTACGGGATACACTGTCTTATCCGAATAAGTCATCGCATTTAAAAAGGTATTGAGTGAACCCTTTACCAGCTCTACAAACGGGTCCTTAATCGGGAACTCCTTAGAACCGCACAATACGCTGTGTTCAATAATATGCGGTACACCTGTCGAATCCTTAGGCGGTGTACGGAATCCGATATAAAACACCTTATTCTCATCATCATTACTTAAAAGCGCAATACGAGCGCCTGTCTTCTTATGCTTTAAAAGATAGCTCATGGACTTTAATTCTTCTATCTCATGCTTATCTATCACTTCATATGCTTCTAAATCTTCAATTTTTTTCATTCACATTGTTCCCTTCATTTTATTATATGCTGAATACCATCAGCGCAAACTTTGAAACGGACACATCCTCTATCATAACCTCTCCGTTTCTCATCTTAGCCTGATAGTTTTCTACAAAATCCTTCCACTTACATGTAGTATGAATCCACTTTGTCGTCTCTTTACCAAACAAATTCTTCTTCGGCACTCCATAGTAAATACGCACCTGTAATTTGAGCTGTTCATATACAAGATAACAAAAATCCTCCTTAGTAATCGAAGCAATATGGTCCACCAGCTTCACACCAAGGTCTGTATCCTTCTGAATATAAGTATTTATCACCGCTTTAAATTTAAACGGCACTTCATCATTATTATAAATCTCCTGATAGGTAAGTTCTTTACCAAAGTACAGATTTCCAGTATCCTGCATAATATACTTAAAATCCTGCACCTGCTCGGTTTTCATTAATTCATCACTTAAACCCATTATTTTTCCTCATCGTAATTATTCAGTACCTTCATAATTACGATGCAAAAATCCATTTTAAATTGCTACGCAATGGGATTTTTGCAATTCGCATCATATCGGTACGGTTTCAGCAGCAAGTGCTTCAACCTACCTGAACACTTACTCCTTTTCTATATAATCCATATTATTACCCGAGATTCTAATCACTTCTCGAATTTCCTCTTCGTCGATTTCCATTTCCTTTGCAAGCTCTTCAACAGTTACCTTACGAAGTAAATCCTCTGCCATTTCCTTAGACTTATCCTGCACAAGATTAACTCTCTCTAGCATTGCCTCATCAGCCTGACGGTTCTCTACATCCTCACCGATAAATTCTTCCATGGCATCCATTACCATCCTTGCCATAAAGCCCTCTACCTCATCAGGTGTCTCCACACAGTCAAGCATTCCACTTGCCAGGGCAAGTGCCACATTGCCTTCACCTATCAAATCCTCTACCAGTGCGCCCTGACCTGCATATAGCTTTGCAATCTCAACTACCTGCGGAAGCATA
The DNA here is from genome assembly GCA_045579665.1 of Lachnospiraceae bacterium. GTDB lineage: Bacteria > Bacillota > Clostridia > Lachnospirales > Lachnospiraceae > COE1. The sequence continues at coordinate 7,703 of JAZNMO010000116.1, read as the reverse complement.
ATCTCCACCAATTTATTACAAGCCGTGCTGTCCTTAGCCATAGCAGACATGATAATAGCTCTCTTCTCTCCGTCTGTTACTGTCGGAAGCTCCTTAAGCTCATCAAGGTAAATACCAAGATAGTTGACATCCTCCTCTGTCAGACTCTCATCTACCGGTGCCGGCTCATCAATACCGATATGATTCTTCTTCAAATAATCATAAATCAGTTCAAACTGTGCCTCCTGCAAATGCATCTCCTCGAAGGCTTCTTCTATCTGTTCCTTTGCCAGCATATTCTCCTGTAATCTAGCTGTTTCCTTTAACTGCTCAAGAGTTTTCGCAAAGGTAATCTGATCCATTTCCATATATAATTCTCCATTTCTTAATTATCTAATTTACATGCGTATGCGTAAATAAATGATCCTGACAATACTCATAACCGCCATTACACTTAGAACAGAAGCGGAACTCTAAATCAGGGTATTCATCGCTTGTCTTACCGCAAATAGCACACTTATGCTTTGCAACAGACTGTGGTCTTGCTCTTTTCACCTCTGCCTTATATACATAACGACGCTTCACCTGCTTTGGGGACAGACGCATACCAAGTCCGTTTCTTGTCATCAGGAAGAATACAATAAAGTTCAATAATGACGAAATAATCACTACTCGTGATATTAAATCTCCCTGTACTACCTGTAATCCAATCAGAACAATATATACAATTCCCATCCATTTCATCTTTACAGGAATCAGGAACCATAACAACACCTGCGCATTCGGAAATGTCATCGCAAACGCAAGGAATATAGACATATTTACATAGTAGGTACTAAAATATGCTCTTGCCACAATCGCATAAAAATTCTGTGCCCCGCCGTAGAAAGTAATTGCCTCAGGCATCACCGCCGGACAAAGGCCAAATACAACAAAGCTTCCTACTACCGTAAACAGCATTCCCATGAATAAATATGCATTGTACAGAAAAGTTCCCCATGTACGCTCCAATGTGCTTCCTATCGAATAATAGAAATATAATGTAATGATTGTGAATATACCTAAATCAGAAGGTGGAACCAGAATCCATGTAAAGATTCTCCATACCTGCCCATGCAGTATCTCATATGGATTCAGTGTCAGATAATTTAAGAAATAAGGATTGATTAAATCCAGTAAATATCCGCAGCCATAGCATAGGATTAAATATAATGATATGTTACTTATTGCATATTTGCCTAATTTCTTCTCCAATTTGTTTAATAAGTTCATATAGCACCTCTTTTTCTTCCAATTAAATTATATGATACCATTCTCCCTAAAAAATGTAAACCAATCCACCGCTTCACAAGGAAGAAATAATACTTTTTTAATAATCTCCCCTTGTATAGAATGAATATTTTTACCATTTGTTCGATTGCCTTTTTTGAAATGCTGTCGTATAATAGCTAAGATATGGGTAAATTGTAGAATTATGTATACAGATATGTATAGGGAGATTACATTTCAAAGGGTATACATAATTTCGTTAGTAAGGATTAATATAGAAGGAAAGTGAGTTATGAGTAAGGAGTTTAATACACTGGGAATTGATATAGGTTCAACTACTGTAAAGATTGCTATTCTGGACAGTCAGCACAACTTATTATTTTCCGATTATCAAAGACATTATGCAAATATCAGAGAGACTTTATCTTCTCTGTTACAGGATGCTTACAGTAAGCTTGGCAATCTGACACTTCACCCCATGATTACAGGTTCGGGTGGTCTTACACTTGCCAACCATCTTGGCGTACCTTTTGTTCAGGAGGTTATTTCCGTATCTACAGCTTTACAGGAGCTTGCTCCTAAGACAGATGTTGCCATCGAGCTTGGTGGTGAGGATGCGAAGATTATCTACTTTGAAGGCGGTAATGTTGAGCAGCGTATGAACGGTATCTGTGCCGGCGGTACAGGTTCGTTTATCGACCAGATGGCATCCCTTATTCAGACAGATGCATCCGGATTAAATGAATATGCTAAGGATTATAAGTCTTTATATACCATCGCTGCAAGATGTGGTGTATTTGCCAAGACTGATATCCAGCCACTCATTAACGAAGGAGCAACTAAGGAAGACTTGTCCGCTTCTATTTTCCAGGCAGTTGTAAACCAGACCATCAGTGGTCTTGCCTGCGGTAAGCCGATTCGCGGTCATGTTGCATTCCTTGGCGGTCCTCTTCATTTCCTTTCAGAGTTAAAGCAGGCTTTTATCAGAACATTAAAGCTTGATGAAGAGCATATTATAGATACAGATAATTCACACCTTTTTGCCGCCATCGGTTCTGCACTGAATGCCAAAAAGAGTGTTTCTTTCTCTATGTCTGAGATGGTGAATAAGCTCTCAGCAGACATTAAGATGGAGTTTGAGGTTGCCCGTATGGAGCCTCTCTTTGCCAGTGAAGAGGAGTATGCTTCCTTCCGTGCAAGACACGATTCTAACAAGGTTGTAACAAGCTCCTTACAGGACTATCACGGCAATTGTTACCTTGGAATTGATGCCGGTTCTACTACCACTAAGATTGCTTTGGTTGGTGAGGATGGTAACCTGCTCTATTCCTTCTACAGTAACAACAACGGAAGCCCTCTTATGACCGCAATCCGTTCTATTCAGGAAATTTACAGCCTGTTACCGGCTGATGCACATATTGTACGTTCCTGCTCAACAGGATACGGCGAAGCTCTGATGAAGGCTGCATTTATGTTAGATGACGGTGAGGTTGAGACTGTCGCTCACTACTATGCTGCTGCATTCTTCAATCCTGCCGTTGACTGTATCATCGATATCGGTGGACAGGACATGAAGTGTATCAAGATTAAGAATCAGACCGTTGATTCCGTACAGCTTAATGAAGCATGTTCTTCAGGCTGTGGTTCCTTTATCGAAACCTTTGCCAAGTCTTTGAATTACAGTGTACAGGACTTTGCCAAGGCTGCTTTATTTGCTAAGCATCCGATTGATTTGGGAACACGTTGTACCGTATTTATGAACTCCAAGGTTAAGCAGGCACAGAAGGAGGGGGCTGAGGTATCCGATATCTCTGCAGGTCTTGCTTACTCTGTTATAAAAAATGCATTGTTTAAGGTTATCAAGGTATCTGATGCCTCTGAGCTTGGTAAGAATATCGTTGTTCAGGGTGGTACCTTCTACAATGATGCAGTTCTTCGAAGCTTTGAGAAGATTGCAAACTGTGAGGCAATCCGTCCTGATATCGCAGGTATTATGGGTGCTTTCGGTGCTGCATTAATCGCAAAGGAGCGTTATCAGGCATCTGTACCTACAACCATGCTTACTATCGAGCAGATTAATGCGCTTAGCTTTACAACATCCCTTGTAAAGTGTAAGGGTTGTACGAACTCCTGTCGTCTTACAGTGAACAAGTTCTCTGACGGAAGACAGTATATTTCAGGAAACCGTTGTGAACGTGGTCTTGGTAAAGCTAAGACCAATGAGCATGTACCTAACCTCTTCGCTTATAAGTTAGACAGATACTTCAACTATGAGCCATTATCTGAGGTTGAGGCTATCAGAGGTCGTGTTGGTTTACCGCGTGTATTGAATATGTATGAGAACTATCCGTTCTGGCATACATTCTTTACAAAGTTAAGATATCAGGTTGTATTATCTCCTGTATCTAACCGAAAGATTTATGAGATGGGTATCGAGTCCATTCCAAGTGAGTCAGAGTGCTATCCTGCAAAGCTTGCACATGGTCATGTTGAGTGGCTGATTAACCAGAAGGTAGATTTTATCTTCTATCCATCAATCTTCTATGAAAGAAATGAATATGAAGAATCTAACAACCATTACAACTGTCCTATCGTTACTTCTTATTCTGAGAATATTAAGAATAACGTTGAAGCGATTGGCCGTGGTGAGGTTAAGTTTATCAATACCTTTATGTCATTTAAGAGCCCTGAGCTGATTGCACAACAGTTAATCAAGGATTTTCCTAACATCTCTGCTGCTGAAATCACAGAGGCTGTTCATGCTGCATGGGCAGAGCTTGATGCAGCACGCCAGGATATGCGCCGTAAGGGTGAAGAAGTTCTTAAATACATGGAGGAAAATCACAAGAGAGGTATCGTGCTTGCAGGTCGTCCTTATCATATTGACCCTGAGATTAATCACGGTATTCCTGAGTTAATTACCTCCTATGATATCGCTGTATTAACAGAGGATTCTATTTCTCATTTAGCTAAGCCTGAGCGTCCGCTTATTGTATCTGACCAGTGGATGTATCATTCCAGATTGTACGCTGCTGCAAGCTATGTGAAGACTCGTGATGACCTTGATTTAATCCAGCTTAATTCCTTTGGCTGTGGTCTTGATGCTGTTACCACCGACCAGGTTAGTGATATTTTGACAGGTTCAGGCAAGATTTATACCTGCCTTAAGATTGATGAAGTGAATAACCTTGGTGCCGCACGTATTCGTATTCGTTCTCTGCTCTCTGCTATCCGTGTAAGAGAACAGAAGAACCAGACAAGAACCATTCAGTCAAGTGCGCACAATCGTGTCATCTTTACTGAGGAAATGCGTAAGAATTATACGATTCTTTGTCCGCAGATGTCTCCGATTCATTTTGATTTATTGGAGCCAATCTTTAAGAACGCGGGTTACAATATCGTCATTTTACAAAATGATAACAAGAACAGTGTTGATGTCGGTCTGAAATACGTTAATAATGATGCCTGCTATCCATCTCTTCTGGTTGTCGGACAGATTATGGAAGCGATTTTATCAGGTAAGTATGACACTGATAAGCTTGCTGTTATTATGACTCAGACAGGCGGAGGTTGTCGTGCTACCAACTATGTAGGCTTTATCCGCCGTGCACTTGCGAAAGCCGGCTACGAACATATTCCGGTTGTATCTCTGAACTTATCTAAGTTAGAGGCTAACCCTGGATTTAAGCTTACTGTTCCGCTGATGATTAAGGCTGTATATGCTGTTACCTTCGGAGATATCTTCATGCGTTGCGTTTATCGAATGCGTCCTTACGAAGAGGTTCCGGGCTCTGTTAACGCTGTACACCAGAAATGGATTAAGAAGTGTTGCGATGCCCTCGTAGGTCACATGTCTTTCTCTAAGTTTAAGAAGCTTTGCAGAGAGATGATTGCTGAATTTGATGCAATCCCAATTAAGAATATCGCAAAACCACGAGTAGGTATTGTAGGTGAGATTCTTGTTAAATTCTCTCCAGCAGGTAATAACTACTTAGTAGAACTCTTAGAGCAAGAAGGTGCCGAGGCCGTTGTACCGGACCTTATGGACTTTATGTTCTACTGCTTCTACAATCAGCTTTACAAGGCTGAGAATCTTGGTACCAGCAAGAAGTCGGCTAATCTGTGTAAGCTTGGTATTAAGGCAATCGAGATGCTTAGAAAGCCTGCTGCTAAGGCATTTGCCGCAAGTAAGCACTTTGACCCGCCTGCCAAGATTGCTGAGACAGCCAAGGCTGCCGCTGAGATTGTATCTCTTGGTAACCAGACCGGTGAAGGCTGGTTCTTAACAGGTGAAATGCTTGAATTAATACATACCAACACACCAAACATCGTGTGTACACAGCCATTTGCTTGTCTGCCAAATCACGTTGTTGGTAAGGGCGTTATCAAGGAGCTTCGTAAGCGTCATCCGGAAGCAAACATCGTAGCTATCGACTACGACCCGGGTGCTTCAGAGGTTAACCAGCTGAACCGTATCAAGCTGATGCTTTCAACCGCTCAGAAGAATCTTAAGAAACAACTTCACGACGAGGAACCACGTAAGTTCCCTGTTAACGAAGCAGCAATCGCCGCTTCTGCACCTGTTGCAGATGGCGATTCTAAGGATATTACTGCATAATACAACAGGCAGGCTTTACAGCCTGCCTGAAATTATATTTACTATTATACATACTGAATTTTACGATTCTATTGTCTTATACATTACAGCAACGCAATCTTTATCTAATCCCGCCTTTTTATAAAATGCTATATTATTTTCGATACAAATTAACTGTATTGAAGATATTCCTTTTTCCTTTAACTTTCTTTCTAAATTTGACAATAATAATTTTCCAATCCCTTTCTTTTTCCATTCCGGAACAACAAACAATTCTGAAACAAAGAAAAAGTCCTCATCCGCATAAGGGTCAACATATCCAAGCGCTCCACCAATCACTTCATTTTCGCTGATTGCAACTAATCCAAAAGCCTCGTAATTTCCCATGATAGCCCTAACTCTCCGTTCAGCTTTTTCCTTCGTCCATACTTCATTCCAAGGTTCCTCAGAATACGCTTTTCCCATCGCTATTGCTAAATCTGCCACATCACTTTCGTTTACAACACAAAAACTAATATTCATAATATCAATCCTCCAATAATAAGCCAAATAGAAACTACTGTTTTATAATAAGTGTATCAAAACTTGATTACAACCTCATTCTTATTTATAAACAATCTTGTTCTCTAACTTTTCCTTAACATCGACACTCATTCTCATCTCTAATTCTTTTTCACTTTTTCTTGACAAATAATTCTATCTTTGTTAACCTATAATTGATATTAGGCGAAACGCTTGATCCACGCTTGTTAGGGAAAATTTCTCTAACAGGCGTTTTTTTATTTCTTACTCAAGTATTCTAATATCAAAATGTGCGCACATTCTTTATTTTATATTTCAATACAAATGTAAAGGAGAGAATAACAATGGTTACAATCAGTAAATTCAGCTATGACAATCCAAGATATCGCAATCTGCTAAAACGAAAAAGCCGCATTCCCGAGGAAGTCGAAACTACCGTCAAAGACGTATTGAAAAATGTAAAGGATAGGGGCGATGAAGCCTTATATTCCTATATGAAACAATTTGATGGAGTTGATATTCACAAAATCGGTCTTTTTGTTTCAGAAGAAGAATTTACCAATGCAAGAAAAATGGTATCCGATGAGTTCAAAGAAGCAGTAAAAAGTGCTTGCGATAACCTGTTTCGTTTTCACAAGCGCCAATTATCAACAGGATTTACAGAAGAATACGAGAACGGAGCCATACTTGAACGCAAGTACATACCGCTTAATAGCGTCGCTGTTACTGTGCCAGGAAATATGGCGCCCCTTATTTCTACCCTATGTATGAATTTGATTCCTGCTATCGTTGCAGGAGTTCCAAACATATATATTCTAACAAAGCCAAAGCTTGATGGAAGCATTGATGAACACTTATTATATGTAGCAGACTATCTAAATGTTAAAAATTATTATAAGCTTTCAGGTTCTCAAGGCTTAGCTGCCGTTGCCTATGGAACAGAATCTGTCAAAAAGGTTGATGCTATCACAGGCCCCGGTAATAACTATACACAAACAGCAAAGAAATTACTCTTTGGCGAGGTAAAAATTGATTCTATTGCCGGACCTTCTGAAATTGCTATTATTGCTGACCCAAAAGCAAATCCAACCTTTATCGCAGCAGATATGATGTCTCAGGCAGAACACGGAACAGGCTTTGAAGCCAGTACTACCTTTTGTTTATCAAAAGCGCAGGCTGAAAAGATTCAATCCGAAATCATTCGTTTATGTAAGGAAAACAATCTTACAGATGCAACTAAAAAAAGTTTTGAAAACTATGGAGATATTTTTATTGTTGATTCCATCGATGAAGCTATAAATGCTGTAAACGAAATAGCTCCTGAACATGTAGAATT
>JAZNMO010000115.1:0-7814 GCA_045579665.1 Lachnospiraceae bacterium | reverse complement strand
TTACGCATTGTCCCCTTACTAATCTTATGAAAACACATTATGTTTACCATAATTTTAGCACACTTTAGTTAGAATTGCTATACAATTATCTGACTTTTTGTATCTATTCCTCTTTTCTTCAAAAGAAAAAGGATACCCTATCATCCCGATAAAGTATCCTCTTCCCTCTATTCTCTATTTTGCTATTTCCATCACTCTACTGCGATAAGGAGTTACCTTCGCACCATCCTTACCACTCTTTAACCAGCTGTCTCTCTCAGTACTATACATCGCCTTGAACATATCAATATCTTCTAAGGTTGTAATCTTGATATTCTTATTACTACCAAGAGAGAAATGTAAATCAGCACCCAGCTCCAACATCAGCGTATTGGTATACACTGCATTGGTAATTCCTCTGTTCAGTGCTTCCTTATGAGCCCACAGCACCTTTCCATACTGATATGCCTGTGGTGTCTGTACTCGCATGACATCATTTCTATCAATGCCCTCCGAGCCATTCTCCCCATTATCTGTACGCATAATGGTTTCCTGACACCTGACTGCCGAAAGACCTGAGCCATATTCCTTTGCCTTCTCTATACAATCTGTAATAATTTCTTCTGTTATCATCGGCCTAACTGCATCATGGATAATAATAATATCATCCTCTACACACACTTCCTCAAGTGCCAGAAGCGCTTTTCTTGCCGATGCCTGTCCGTTATCTCCACCTTCTATTACCCAACGCAGCTTCGTAATCCCTGCTGCCTTGGCATAGCCCTTTAACACATCCTGCCAGCCTTCAATACAGGACACGATAATCGCATCCACCTCAGGATGTCTTTCAAACGCCTCCAAGGTATAAATAATAATCGGCTTTTCATATATACTGATAAACTGCTTTGGAACAGACTGCTCCGTTCTGCTTCCTGTTCCTCCCGCCAAAATCAAAGCTATGTTCATACACTCACCTCTTTCAAACACTAAGTTTGTCTTAGTATTTGTTTCGGCTTATCCCCCTTTTTTCTTTAGTCATCCCCCTGATGCAGCTTAAATAACGCTTTAAACATCTCCACATCCTCTACTGTATTAATCTTGAGATTCGTATCCGAACCCTTTGACAAGGTCACGTCTCTCCCTAGACGTGAAATCATGTTATTGGTATCATTTTCCCCACAAATCCCTTGCTCCAAGGCTTCCTGATGTGCCTTCCAAAGTTCTCCCAACTGATAGGTCTGCGGTGTCTGAATACGTCTGAAAGCATATCTGGAAATTGTGCGGTTTCCAGTAATACCATCATTTGTCATCATCACATTATCCATGGAAATCACAGCAGCTACCCCCATCCCCTTCCGTTTGCAGGTATAGATACTGTCCGAAATGATCTCATCCGTTACCATTGGTCTGATAGCATCATGTAGCACAACAATATCCTCTGGCGCACATTCTCCCATCAGTTTTTCGACTGCCAGCTTCGAGCTTTCCTGACCGGTTCTTCCGCCTGAAATAACCCATTTTAGCTTTGTGATATCAAACTGTTTCGCATATGCCGTTACCATATTTTCCCATCCCGGAAGACAAGCCACCATAATGGCATCTATCTCAGGATGTCTCTGAAACTTCTCTAACGTATACACAATCACCGGCCTGTTATACACATTCACAAACTGCTTCGGAATGTCCATCCGGAAGTTCGGGTCCACTCCCGCCGCAAGTATTACTGCTATATTCATTTACTCTATCCTCTTCTACCTCAATATTTCCGCACCCTGCGTTGCATTTGCTAATATCCTCATACTATTTGCCGCAGAGTCTATCTCCTCATGGCTAAGCGTCTTATCAAGCAAGCCAAGTAGCAATATATTAAATGGCTTCGTATAATCTGAAATATATGGATTTGATACAAAATCGGGTATCATTTCCAAAACCTCCTGTTGCACCTCATAGAACATATCATAAGGTATCTCATCATAACGCAGGAACAACATCTTAACCGCTGTCAGATAATAAGTACAAAGCATTTCATATTTAAGCGCCTGTGCAAATTCACTCTCTAGCAATCCTCTTTTATGATACTCTGCCCAAAGCAGGCGGTTTACCTGCATAATATCCCTGTTCTGCTCCTTATTTCTTGCTCTGGAAACCGATTCAGGATTCATATAGTAATGGTATAATCTCTCTTCCACGATACCAATCCGGGAAGCATAGCAGTTCAATAGTCCCATCCAGTAAATATCCTCAAAAATCAGATTTTCCGGAAATATCATTTTATTCTCTATCAGAAAACTGCGTCTGTACAGCTTTGTCACTACATAAGTCCCCAAAAGATTAGAGGCAATCATTCTCCCCCTGTCCTCAGCATTATCTATCGAAATTATCCTATCCGGTCTTCCATTGGTCTTTTCCTGCACACTCTGCCACAGCTTGAACTCATGGTCTCTTCCGCAATCGCAATGAACCACATCACATATTCCTGCATCTGCAACATACAGCATCTTCTCATACATATCCGGTTCAATCCAGTCATCAGCATCCACGAATGCAACAAACTCACATCTTGCACTCTTTATACCGATATTTCTGCAGGTTCCTTGTCTTCTATTCCTGCTATTGTATATGATACGAATCTGAAATGGATACTTTGTCTGCCACGCTATCAGCTTATCCATGGTTCCGTCAGTAGAGCCGTCATCTACCAACACAATCTGAAAAGCCTGCATCCCCAATGTCTGTGCTTCAATAGACTGCATGCACCTATCTATGTAATTCTCCACATTGTAACAAGGAATAATCAATGTAATTCTTGCTTCCATGCCAATTACCTCCCCTAATACTTAGCTGTTTACCACACGTTCCTTTTCATTCCTACACGCTTCATATTTTCCTTTAAACACATTTGCCATTTCCAGATTCCCCATTCTGGTATAAAGCTCTATAATTCTCTCATAACACTTCATCAGTTCTTCACCAAGAGTATCTACATCATGCTGCATCGTCGCCTTCACAAAAAAGAGCAATGCCTTGAGTGGTTGTTTCGCATCATACAATACATTGGCATAGGTATACAGATATTTCGCTGTCTTACAGGCAAATGCATACTTCTCCATAATCGCCACCGCATCATTCTCACGTCCCAACAAATCATACGCCTTTGCCAGAGACATAACCATGATTTGTACATATATTTTTTCTATCGATGGATTCATTGTCAGAGCCTTTTCAAACAGCTCTGCCGCCACCGCCGGTCTCTTTAAAATTAATTCCGACTGCCCTGCCTGAAAATAGATATATGAATCGTCAGTCCCTGTTTCTATCTGCTTATACAAAAGCTTCAGATTTCTCTCCTGCTTTGCCTGCATCTCTTCTCCTGTCAATGCATATCCGTGATGGATAATCTCTGCAGGCAACAAAAAGCACTGCATTGCCTCTTCTCTCTTACTCTCTTCAATGACAGTCACCTGCTCATGAATTGCTCCCAAGAAGGTGTAATACTTTTTATTGTAAAAACGTGTTACATCATCTACACCATACCCAATCTGCCCGTCATTTCGTAACACAAGATTTTTCAAACGAATAACACCTGCATATCTTGGACATTTCTGCATCAGTATTCTTAGTGTTTTCATATCAATGTCATTTACATATTCATCACAATCTATTGCTAATATCCAATTATGAGAAGCATGCTCTGCGCAAAAGTTTCTTGCCGCACTGAAATCATCTATCCACTCGAAGTCAAGCACCTTATCTGCATACTTTTCTGCAATCTCCCTGGTTCTGTCTGTCGAGCCTGTATCCGTTACGATAATTTCGAATCCATATGGCTGCAATCTTTTTAAGCATTCCTCCAGATATCGTTCTTCATTTTTTGCAATAATACACACTGAAATTGGTATTCTAGACATGTTATTCCCCTTTATCCACTACATCAACCCAAATATTATGTAACCTTATAATAATTGTATCATATATTAATTTTGTTTTCTATGTTTTTCTGACAATTTACATAACATTAGATGACATAATAAGGACTCACTCCAAGGAGTGAGCCCCATCCGCATTCTTATTTCCTTATCCCTGCAATAATGTTAATACACCCTGATTAGACTGATTAGCCTGTGCAAGCATAGCCTGACCTGCCTGCTGTAAGATGTTAGCATTAGCATTCTTAACCATTTCTTCAGCCATATCTGTATCACGAATTGCTGACTCTGCCGCTGTTGTATTCTCTACAATATTATCCAGATTCTTAACAGTGTGGTCCAGTCGATTCTGTACCGCACCAAGTGCTGAACGCTGTCTAGATATCTGAATCAATGCATTATCTACTACATCAATGGCATCTGTCGCATTTTCACCGGTTTCATCCACAATACCGATATTGAAGCTAGCCAGCTTATCCACACCAAGCCCCGCTGCTGTAAGAGTATCAATGGTTGCAGTAATCTTATTCTTTCTATCACTCTGTGCACCTACATGAAGATTAAATGTTAATCCTTCTGCAATCTGCTGTGATGACTGCGTGATATACTTACCAATGGTTACTGCTCCTGTTATATTTGCAAATCCGTCAGCCTGTTCCGATGCAAATACCATGTCTGTTGCACTTGCATTTGCACTCTTATAAAGGCCTCCCTTATAATTTCCATTCTCATCAAAATAGTTGTTTAAGGCGATTCCTGATACTTCCTGACCATCTACGTTGTATAGCTTCTGAAGACTTGTATCAATCTCTACATAGTCATCCGTCCACTCAAACGCACCTCCGGTAACCTTATCCTGTACTCTCTGGCTGGTACCTGTTGGTCCATCCAAAATATCAACAAGACGATACTGCTCCTTGATGGTATTATCATCATTAAGGTACTTTGTCATCTCTGTATCAGGAACAATATGAGTTATCGTACCATTTGCAGTGTTGTAAATATATAAATCCTGCTTTGCTTTTACAATCGAGGTAGAACCGTCTACTGTCAAATCGTCGCCATTTTTGATATCTGAATCAAGCTCACAGTTAATAAATGCTACATACGCCTCTTCATCAAATTCAGCCTCCCCCTTATTAGGAGCCGCTGCATCCTTTACCATAAAGTCTGTCATATCACTTCCCGTTGTAAGCTTGGTTGCGCCAAGCGATACATCAGGACCTTTATCAATAATCTCAGCATCTACTACATATACGTTATTGGTTCCTGTATAGTTCATACGATAATCTGTCGGCTCATCAGGAAGCATTGCGGTCTTCTGAGACTCCGTCAGCAAATTCTCCGTATATGTTACTGAATAATTCGTAATATAAACAGTAGTAGTCGCACCCTCCTGATCTCCCTTTAACAGGAACGTTTCATTGAACTTTGTTGTTTCTGCGATTCGGTCAATCTCTGAAACCAGCTGGTCCAGCTCATCCTGAATATACTGACGGTCTGTGCTTGAATTTGTTCCATTTGCCGCCTGCACACATAATTCATTCATTCGCTGAATCATATCCTGCACCTCAGCCAGCGCTCCTTCCGCTGTCTGCACACAGGAAATACCATCCTCTGCATTTGCAGCTGCCTGAGTCAGTCCGCGTACCTGTTTTCTCATCTTCTCTGAGATTGCAAGTCCTGCCGCGTCATCAGCAGCTCTGTTTATACGGTATCCACTTGATAGCTTCTCTGTCGAACCAGCTACCACATTCGTCGTAAGACCAAGCATTCTGTTGGCGTTCATCGCCTGCAAATTGTGCTGTACTACCATTTTCCGTCTCTCCCCTTATACTTTAAAGCTTTACAACACCGGACACCTGCGTGGTGCCCGGCGTTGTATTTTGTTTCTATAATTACTGTAATAAACTAAGTACTCCCTGATTAGACTGGTTAGCCTGTGCAAGCATTGACTGACCTGCCTGTAATAAGATGTTTGTATTAGAATACTTAACCATCTCTTCAGCCATATCTGTATCACGAATCTGTGATTCAGCTGCTGTTGTATTCTCAACGATATTATCAAGATTTCTAATTGTATGGTCTAATCTGTTCTGAACAGCACCAAGTGCAGCTCTCTGTCTGGATACTGCCTGAATCGCATCTGCTACTACATCAATCGCATCTGTTGCATTATCACCTGTTTTATCTACGATACCGATATTAAAGCTTGCAAGCTTATCGATACCAAGACCTGCAGATGTTAAAGTATCTAATTCTACAGAAATCTTATTTGCTCTGTCAGAGTCCGCACCAGCCTGAAGATTTACAGTAAGTGCTGATGTAATTCTTGTAGATGACTGTGAAATGTAATCTGCAATAACAGCAGGCTCAAAATTCTGCGAAATACCTGTTAAACCTGCGTTCTGTGCTGCCTCCTCGCTTGCAAACACTTCATCAATGGCTCTCGCCTGGCTGGTTGTATACAAGCCACCCTTATAATTACCATTTTCATCGAAGTATTTATTCAACGCCACACCGGATACAAGCTGTCCATCTGCATCATAGAGCTTCTTCATGGAAACATCCTTCTCCAGTGTAGAATCCGTCCACGCATCCACATTACCTAACTGCTCTGTAACATGCTCTCCTGCACCATTTGCGCCATCCAATATATCTACCAGACGATACTGCGACTTCATGGTATTATCACCATTTAAGTACTCTGTCATTTCTGTATCTTCTAAGATATGTGTAATGGTTCCATTTGCTGTATTATATACATACAATTCTCTTGCGGACTTGATTACTGATGTAGAACCATCTATCACTAAATCCTGTTTATCCGCTGCTTCAACGTCAGAATTTAATTCCACATTGACAAATGCTACATAATCCTCTGTATTTAACACAGCCTCTGCTTTATTGACAGAGCTTGAGGTCATGTATGGTGTGATATCATCTCCCTGCTGAATCTTATATGCAGCATGTGCGATATTAGAACCTGTATCATAAACTTCTTTTGATACAATATATACATTATTTGTTCCTGTATAATTTACATTGTATGCCGGAGCATCTGTATTATTTGCAACATCATTGCTTACCATATTCGCTGTATATGTAAGAGAATAGTTTGTCATATAAACTGTTCTCATCTCAGCTGTTTCATCGCCCTTTAAGAGATATGTTTCATTGAACTTTGTTGTCTCAGCAACTCGATCAACCTCACTGATTAACTGATCAATCTCATCCTGGATATACATACGGTCTGTCTCGGAATTAGTTCCATTTGCCGCCTGTACCAAAAGCTCATTCATTCTCTGTAACATATCCTGAACTTCAGCCAGCGCTCCTTCCGCTGTCTGTACACAGGAAATACCATCTTCTGCATTCTCAGATGCCTGGTCAAGACCACGAATCTGCTTTCTCATCTTCTCTGAAATAGCAAGTCCTGCTGCATCATCTGCCGCTCTGTTAATTCGATAACCACTGGAAAGCTTCTCAGTAGAACCAGTAGCTTCCTTTGTCGTAATACCTAACATTCTGTTGGCGTTCATCGCCTGAAGATTATGCTGTACAACCATAATATTATACTCCCTTTCCTTCTACTTCTTGTTTTTCTTTGTTTCCCCTTACTCCTACTGCGTTAACGTAATTTGGTTTACGATATTTATATCGGATTAATTTTCAGAAAATTAATAGATTTACATATATTTTTTAAATAATATATTAAAATAACAAGCAGTGCATAAAAAAAGGGCGCCGAAGCGCCCCAAAGAAGTGTCAGTAGAGTAGGCGGATGAAAATTTTCATCCGCCCCTCATCAAACCGTGCATGAGGTTCTCCCTCACACGGCTTTCCGACATTCTTCTTTCCACAGCATTACGTCATGCTTTAGCCATCTTCTTTAGTCCTTTTTCGTAA
>JAZNMO010000114.1:0-10048 GCA_045579665.1 Lachnospiraceae bacterium | reverse complement strand
GATGTGGAATTTCTGATTGTAAACAAAGAACATTTTGAACTTGACTATTATAACGGACCGGGAATCAAGTATACTACAGAGGTAAATGATAAAGAGGCAATGATTCGTGTATGGACTTATACAAAATCCAATGCCAAGGTTTCAGTAGGGCTTTATGATGCAAAGGACTGTTTGATTGCAAAAAAAGAAGGAACAGAAGTACAGTTTTTAGTAGAAGACGTGCACTTATGGGATGGCTTAGACGATCCATATCTTTATACCATTAAAGCATTTTTAGAAAAAGATGGAGAAATCTGCGATGAAATTTCATGCAACTGTGGTGTCCGTACGTTTGAATTTAGCCCGAAAGATGGATTCCACTTAAACGGCAGACCATATCCGCTGCATGGTGTATCAAGGCATCAGGATTGGCGCGATATAGGAAATGCCATAGACACTGCTAAAATGGATTTGGATATGGAAATGATTCGTGAAATAGGAGCAAATACGATTCGACTGGCGCACTATCAGCATAGTCAGTATTTCTATGATTTGTGTGATAAATACGGAATGATTGTATGGGCAGAGATTCCGTATATATCGGAGCATTTGCCAAACGGAAGGGAAAATACCTTCTCGCAAATGAGAGAGCTGATTGTTCAGAATTATAATCATCCAAGTATTGTGACTTGGGGCATTTCTAATGAAATTACCATCTCAGGCAGAAAATACAGAGCGGATATGCTGGATAATCATAGAGCTTTGCAGGAATTTTGTAAGGAAATGGACCCTACAAGACCAACAACATTGGCATGCTTTGCGATGTGTCATCCGTTTCATCCGGTATCGAAGATTACGGATTTGGTCGGTTGGAATCTGTACCTTGGCTGGTATGTTCCGGGATTTTTCTTAAATGATTTATGGATAGGCTTCTATCATTTGATATATCCAAACAGGTGCCTGTGTTATTCAGAGTATGGTGCAGAAGGAATGCCTAATCTTCATAGCAGACATCCAAGACGTGGTGATAATACGGAGGAATATCAGAATAAATATCATGAGTTTATGCTAAGATGCTTTAAGCGTCATCCGTATATGTGGGCAACTTATATATGGAATATGTTTGATTTTGCAGCAGATGCCAGAAGACAGGGCGGTGAGCCGGGCATGAACCACAAGGGAATGGTGACCTTTGACAGAAAGCTGAAGAAGGATTGCTTCTATCTTTATAAGGCATATTGGACAGATAAGCCGTTTGTATATCTGGCGGGCAAACGATTTGAATATCGTACGGGTAAGTATACAGAGATTACAGTGTATTCCAACCAAAAGGAAGTATCACTTTACAATAACGGAACCTTTATTGCAACAAGAAAGGGGGAGCATGTATTCAAGTTCCAGCTTCCGTTACAGGAAACCAATCAGCTGGAGGTACATGCAGGAGATTGTAAGGATAGCACTGTGATTTACAGATGTAAGAAAGCAAGACCGGAGTATAAGCTCAAAAAGGGTGATAGCTCCAATTGGATGTAAAATGAATCGCAAAAGAAAGGAAGAATGCTATGACAGAAACAAAGCAGGAAATGAAGATGCGCAAGAAAGCGTATCGTAAAGCCCGTGCAAAGGCTACAAGACCATGGAAACCGTTGACATGGATTAGTGGACCGATTGCATTGATAGGTATTGTGGCACTTGTTGTTACAAGTATGTTTGATAATACACTTTCTATCTTCGTAGGAGGAAATTTCTATGAGTTAGAGAATGAAGACCCCAATGCGGTTTATTTCGAATCAGACTTTGCCACAGCAGAGGAAATGGTAGAGTATGGTTTGGAGCTTTGTGAGTTGGTAGAGGCTGAGGGTGCAGCACTTCTTATGAATGAGAATAATGCGTTGCCATTAGCAAAAGGCTCCAAGGTAAGCTGCTTTTCTAACTCATCGGGTAATCTGGTATACGGCGGTACAGGTTCCGGTAATATTGATGCTTCGACTGCGAACACCCTAAAGGGAGCATTGGAGAACTCAGGATTTGAGGTAAACCAGACATTATGGGATTTTTATTTAACAGATGAAGTGGCATCGACATATTTACGTCAGGTTGGCGGAGTGGTTTCATTAGATGCAGCTAAGACTTCTGAGTGTCCTTGGGATGTTTATACAGATGAGGTTAAGAATTCGGTAGCCTCTTATGGTGATGCGGCAATCGTTACCTTCTCAAGAGTTGGCGGTGAGGGTGCAGACCTTACTTATGATACGCTAAACTACCTTGCATTAGATGAGAATGAAAAGGAAATGATGGAGAATATTGCAGCTATGAAGGCAAACGGAACCATCAAAAAGATTATCGTTCTGATTAATACTGCAAATGCATTACAGGTGGATTTCTTAAAGAATAACGAATATAACATTGATGCATGTCTTTGGATTGGTGATGTTGGTATTTCAGGTATTGATGCAGTAGCAGAGATTCTGGCAGGTAATGTAACTCCGTCAGGAAGTCTTGTAGATACCTACTGCTATAATAATTATTCTTCACCGGCAATGGTGAACTTTACACCAACTACCTACGAAGGCTATGTAGAGGGTGTGATTCCGGCAAACGCAAGTACATATATGATTTATCAGGAAGGTATTTATGTCGGATACAGATATTATGAAACACGCTATGAAGATTATGTTATGCAGACCGGTAATGCCGGAAATTATGCTTACAATAATGATGTAGCATTTCCGTTTGGTTATGGTTTGAGCTACACAGATTTCGAGTATAGCGATATGGCTGTTAATTATGATGCGTCTACAGACCGGTTTGAAGTAACAGTAACAGTAACCAATACAGGAGATACATATTCGGGTAAGGAGACCGTTCAGGTATATGTGCAGTCTCCATATACACAGTATGATATTGATAATGGTGTAGAGAAGGCTTCGGTTGCACTCTGTGGATTTGGTAAGACACAGATTCTTGCACCGGGAACCTCTGAAACTTTGAAAATCTATGTAGATAAGAGAGATATTGCTTCTTATGACGCATATGGAGCAGGAACTTATATCTTAGATGCAGGTGATTATTATTTGACAGTTGCAACAGATGCACACAATGCTGTAAATAATACATTGGCAGCAAAGGGCTATACAGTGGCAAATACAGATGGCCGTATGGATGCTGACGGTGATGCAGCATTGGCATATAAGTGGAATAATCCGGCCTTTGATACAACTACATATGCTACCTCAGCAAATGGTACAGAGATTAAAAATCAGCTTTCTGATTCAGATATTAATCTGACAGATGATTTGGATGGTCAGAAGATTACTTATCTGTCAAGAAATGACTGGCAGGGAACCTTCCCAACCAAGATTTTACAGTTAAAATTAACAGAAACTTTGATTGCAAAGCTTCAGGATGTTCAGTATGATGCTGCTGATTATGAAACAATGGAAATGCCGGTATTAAATGCGAAAAACGGTTTAAAGCTTTATGATATGATTGGCTTGGATTATGATGACCCGAAGTGGGATGATTTATTAGCACAGATGAGCTTTGATGAAATGGTTACTCTGATTGGTGATGCATTCCACTGGACAATGCCTGTAAAGTCAATTGAAGCTCCGGGTACCCGTGACGAAAACGGACCGCAGGGTCTTACAGCATCTTTGTTTACAACGGATATGTCAGATGGAAAGACAGCATTAGAGGCAACCGCATTTACATCAGAGGATGTTATGTCAGCAACCTTTAATACCGAGTTGATGTATGAGGTGGGTAAGGTAATTGCGAATAACTGTATCAATGCAAATATTGCCTGTCTCTATGGACCGGGAAGTAACACGCATAGAACACCTTATGGCGGACGTAACTTTGAATATTATTCAGAAGACCCATTCCTTGCAGGAGAGATGGGTAAGAATGAAGTGCAGGCTATGACGGACAGAGGTGTATTTGTAGTAATGAAGCACTTCGCATTGAATGACTGTGAGCAGGAGAGAATCGGACAGGCTGCGTGGTTGAATGAACAGGCGGCACGTGAAATTTACTTAAAGGCATTCCAGGCACCGGTTGAAGAAGCTGACGCAGGATTAATGATTGCCTACACACGTTGGGGAACCAGATGGTCAGGAAGCAACAAGGGCTTAATGACAGGAATCCTTCGTGAAGAGTGGGGCAAGATTGGTCTGATTATTACAGATAATGTATTAACAACCTATGTAAATGGTGTGGATGCCCTTGTGGCAGGCGGTGTATCTGCATTTGACGCAATGATGCCTTATGTAGTAAATCAGCTTCCTAAGTATAAGGATGACCCTGTAATTGTAAATGCGATGGTAGATGCTTGTCATCAGACCTTATATTCAGTTGCAAATTCAAGCGGTATGAATGGTGTAGGACCTGAAACTACGATTAAGATGTTAGAGCTTAAGCTTGTGACAATCTCAAGAACTGTTGTGATTGTATTTGGATTACTCTTTGTGGTATCACTGGTTATGTGGATTCGTAAGAGAAGTGCATTTAAGAAATCTTATGTATATAAGCCAACTCAGAAGTAAGAATATTTGAAGTAAATGACTCCCCCGCTTTCGTGGCGGGGGAATTTCAAAAGCCTAATGAAGGGGTGAGATGACGTGAGTCAGCAGTCAACAGACACCGTGAACAGAGCGAAGCTCTATCAGCTGATATTGTTTCCTTTTAATAACGGTGCTACAAATGTTTATTATGTTTTGACTTTGAATTTTATTGCATATTATGCCAATGGTGTATTAGGACTTGCCATGATGTTTGCAACAACCATGGTAACGGTGATGCGTTTGTTTGATGCCGTAACGGACCCGATTATCGGAATGCTGATTGATAAGACCAATTCTAAGTTTGGTAAGTTTAGACCATATATGGTTCTTGGTAATGCAATTATGGCGCTTTCGGCGGTACTTCTTTACTTTGGTACCAGACTGGTAGCAGAGGATATGATGTGGTTAAAGTATACATTGTTTATCCTTTTTTATGCGTTATATGTAATCGGTTATACTTTCCAGACAGCCTGTACACGTTCAGGACAGACATGTCTTACAAATGACCCGAAGCAAAGACCATTGTTTACGATTTTTAATACGGTTGCAAGTTTACTGGGGATGGGACTGGTGCAGTTTTTGGCACCGATTTTGGAAGGAAAGCTTGGTGGCTACAACAGTGCGGGTTTCTTCGATTTCATGGTTCCTCTTGCAGTTGGATTATCAGCGGTACTTACTGTACTTGCGATAATTGGTATTTGGGAAAAGGACAGACCGGAGTTCTTTGGTGTTGGCGGTAATCAGGAGAAGGTTAAGATTAGAGAGTATCTTTCGATTCTTGGGGCGAACAAGGAGCTTCAGCGCCTTATGGTGGCAGGTGCAGGCTGTAAGCTGGCATTTTCCATCGCAACCAATATGACGGTACTTTGTATGCTGTATGGAGCAATGATGGGAAGCTATAGTACGCTGTATCTTCCGATGATGATTGTGGGCTATATTTTCTCTGTTCCATTTTTCCTGTTAACGGTGAATACATCGCAGAAGCTGGGACAGAAGGCTTCACTGGTCCGCTATACCACAGTTGCTCTTGTTATGTATGTGGGCGTGCTGGCGCTGTTAGTGTTCTGGCAGCAGGGGAATCCTGCAACTACATTGTCAATTACCAATATTAATTTGTATACGATATTGTTTGTTGTGTTCTTTGGTATTGGATATGGTGCATACTATGCAACAGCAGATATGTCGATTCCGATGGTTGCTGACTGTTCGGACTACGAGACATATCGCTCGGGACGCTATGTACCGGGCATTATGGGAACACTGTTTAGCCTGGTAGATAAGCTGGTAAGTGCCCTAGGTTCTACTATTGTTGGTATTGCGCTTGCGGTGATTGGTATTAATACTTTGCCGGATGCTTCAACACCATACGCACCGGGGATGAAGGGTGTTGTTATCGTATTGTTCTGTGTGGTTCCGATGGTTGCGTGGCTTGCAACCCTGTGGGCGATGAAGGGATATACATTAACCGGTGCCCGTATGAAGGAGATTCAGGCAGTAAATAATACACGTAAGAAAGCAATCGGAGAGGGAATGTCTGTCGAAGAAGCTTTGGATAAATGGAAAACAATGGATGATATAAAGGAATAGAATTTTGTTAAGAGGCTTCGCGTGAGCGGCTTGCAGATGGCAGGCGGTTAGCTGCGAGGCTTTTTGTTTTGGGATTTTGAGATGATTTATTTAGGAAACTGCGGTAAGTTGATTGTTGTGATAGGCGAGTTTGTATATATAGAAAATAATTCTTATAAAATATACAATTTTTGCAGCGGAATGAGTAAAAATCCGATGTTTAGAAGGGGGATTGTATATATATGAAAAAATATTAAAAACATATACATAAATTATTGCTTTTTGTGTATATATGAGAAGAATAAATTTCTATATATACAAAATAAGTTTTTGAGTTGTAAAAAGGATGGGAAAACATAAAAAAATTGTATATAAATGAAGAAAAAATCCTTATATATACAATGGGAAATAGATGTAGTATACTTGAAACTTGACAATGGCAAACGTACGTTTGTATAATAAAATGAGATTTGAGAAAAATGAAGGATAGAAAGGATAGAAGGAGCGATTATATGAGGAGTGAAACGAATATAAAATCGACATTATTAAGTGAAAATGATTTGGTTCCGATAGTTCCACGTCAATACATCGCCATCGATTTGAAGTCCTTCTATGCCTCTGTGGAGGCTAAAGAGAGAGGATTGGACCCGCTCAACACGAATTTGGTAGTGGCTGACCCTTCGAGGACAGAGAAGACCATATGTCTTGCAGTGTCACCTTCATTGAAGCGTTATGGGATACCCGGAAGAGCGAGACTCTTTGAGGTGGTGCAGAAGATAAGGGAAGTAAATATAGAGCGTAGGAATAAAGCGCAGGGGAGAGGCTTTACAGGACAGTCTTATCTGGCGAGTGAGTTGGATGCGGATACAGGGCTTGAGCTTACCTATATAACGGCACCTCCACGGATGGCATTGTATATGGAGTATAGTACACGCATTTATAATATATATCTAAAGTATGTGGCACCGGAGGATATTCATGTGTATTCCATAGATGAGGTATTTATGGATGTGACGCAGTATCTTGCGGCCTATAAACTGACAGCGAGAGAACTGGCGCAGAAGATGATTAAACAGGTACTGGAAGAGACAGGGATTACTGCGACTGCCGGGATTGGAACCAATCTATATCTGTGCAAGGTGGCTATGGATATCGTGGCAAAGCGTGTGAAGCCTGATGAGAGTGGTGTGCGCATAGCCCAGTTGGATGAGATGAGCTATCGTAAGCTGTTATGGAGTCATAAACCGATAACTGATTTTTGGCGTGTTGGGCGAGGCTATCAGAAGAGGCTGGAGTCGGTAGGACTGTTTACTATGGGAGATGTTGCAAGATGCTCTCTTGGTGGACCAGGAGATTACTATAACGAGGATTTGCTTTATAAGCTGTTTGGTGTTAATGCAGAGCTTTTGATTGACCATGCATGGGGCTGGGAGCCAACTACGATAGCGCAGATTAAAGCATATAAGCCGAGCGTGAACAGTTTGAGCTCCGGACAGGTATTACATTGTCCTTATGATTTTGAAAAGGGTAAGCTGATTGTTCGAGAGATGACAGATTTGCTTGTGCTTGATTTGGTAGAGAAGAGGCTGGTGACGGACCAAATGGTGTTAACGGTTGGTTATGATATAGAGAATTTATCGGATGCTGCGATTCGGAAAAGCTATACAGGGGAGATTACGACAGACCACTATGGGCGCCAAGTGCCTAAGTCTGCACACGGAAGTGTTAATTTGGACAGGCAGACCTCATCCACGAAGCTGATTATAGATGCGGTGATGGATTTGTATGACCGCATTGTGAATCCGAATTTGCTGGTTCGTAGAATGACTGTCGCTGCCAATCGTCTGGTGGATGAGAGTACAGTTGCAGAGAAAGAGACCTACGAACAGTTGAATTTCTTTACGGATTATGAAGCGAAACAGAGGCAGCAGGAAGAGGAGAAGGAAGCACTGGAAAAGGAACGCAGGCTTCAGGAGGCGATGCTCTCTGTAAAGAAGAAGTATGGTAAGAATGCGATTCTTAAGGGAACCAATCTGCAGGAGGGAGCTATGACCATAGAGCGAAATAATCAAATAGGAGGACACAAGGCATGAGTTATCAGGATGAACATCGATATGATGATATTATGAACCTGCCGCATCATGTGTCCACAAAGCATCCTCATATGCCGGCACTGGACAGGGCAGCACAGTTCTCACCATTTGCGGCTTTAACCGGACATGATGCAGCGATTAAGGAGACTGCTAGACTGACAGATGAATATATGGAGCTGGATGAGGATAGGAAGGAAGAGATAGACAGATGCTTGCGGTGGATTAAGGTGCATTTGGCTGAAAGACCGGAGGTTGCGATTACTTACTTTGAACCTGATGAGAGGAAAGCGGGTGGCTCATATGTGACAGTCAGCGGAAGGGTGAAGAAGTTGGATGAGTACGAAGGCAGGATTATTTTGGAAGATAATATGAGCGTAGAAATAGCTAAGATATATATGATGGAGATGAAAAGATAGATGAGTTAAGGGGGAATGGCTGTTTGCTCACAGAGTTTTGAAATATTTAATCATTAAGGCTATGGAAATATCCAACTAATCGTGTTACTATAAATAATTGTAATAACATGATTTTTAAGATAAACAGGAGGTTATCATGACAAAGATAGATATTTTTTCTGGCTTTTTAGGAGCTGGTAAGACAACTTTGATTAAGAAGCTTTTGACAGAGGCATTAGATGCCTCTAAGGTTGTATTGATTGAGAATGAATTTGGTGAGATTGGTATTGATGGCGGCTTTTTAAAGGAAGCAGGTATTGAAATCAAGGAGATGAATTCAGGCTGTATCTGCTGTTCCTTAGTAGGTGATTTCGGAACATCTTTAGCAGAGGTATTAGAGCAGTATCATCCGGAGAGAATCCTGATCGAGCCTTCAGGTGTTGGTAAGCTTTCAGATGTTATGAAGGCAGTACAGGATGTTAATTCAGATGTTGAGATTTGTTTAAATAGTGCAGTTGTAGTTGTAGATGCAAATAAGTGTAAGATGTATGCAAAGAACTTTGGTGAGTTCTTCCTGAATCAGATTGAGCATGCGGGAACGATTATTCTTAGCAGAACGGCAGACATTAGTGAAGCTAAGTTAAATACAGCATTAGAGATTATCAGAGAGCATAATGCTAAGGCGACAGTGATTACAACACCTTGGGATGAGCTTGATGGTAAGAAGATTTTAGAGACGATTGAGAATGCAAAGGACTTAGAGGCTGAGCTTATGGCAGAGGTAGAGCATCATCATCATGAGCATCATCATCATGAGCATGGTGAGGAGTGTACTTGCGGATGTCATGACCACGAGCATGAGCACCATCATCACGACCACGAGCATGAGTGTTGTGAGCATGACCATGACCACGAGCACCATGATCACGAACATGAACACCATCATCATGACCATGACGAGGAGTGCACTTGCGGATGTCATGACCATCATGAGCATGACCACGAGCATCATCATGAGCATGACCACGAGCATCATCATGACCATGACCATGGCGAGGAGTGTACTTGCGGATGTCACGGACATCATGAGCATGGACATCACCACGCAGATGATGTGTTCACAAGCTGGGGCTTAGAGACTCCTGCTGCATATAGTAAGGAAGCGATTGAGAACATCTTGGAAGAACTTGAAAATGAAAGCAAGTACGGCTTTGTACTTCGTGCAAAGGGTATGCTTCCTGCTGGAGATGGTACATGGATTAACTTTGATTATGTACCGGGTGAGAGCAATGTAAGACAGGGTGCTCCGGAGGTAACAGGTAAGATTTGTGTGATTGGTTCTAAGCTCAATGAAGAGAACCTTAAGAATTTGTTTTCTAAATAGGTGATTAGATATGTTTGGGAGGAAGAAAATGAAACCAGTCTATATCATTAACGGATTTTTGGAGAG
>JAZNMO010000113.1:0-17463 GCA_045579665.1 Lachnospiraceae bacterium | reverse complement strand
GTTAGAGATAGAATATCTCATTCCTGCGAAACCTGACTGGTAAATTAAGTCAACAATAAGCTTCATCTCGTGGATACACTCGAAGTAAGCATTTCTTGGATCGTATCCTGCTTCTGTTAATGTTTCATAACCAGCCTGCATAAGTGCACAAACACCACCACAAAGAACTGCCTGCTCACCGAATAAGTCTGTCTCTGTCTCTGTTCTGAATGTTGTCTCAAGAACACCTGCTCTTGCTCCACCGATAGCTGCTGCATAAGCTAAAGCCTTATCTAAAGCCTTACCTGTAGCATCCTGCTCAACAGCTACTAAACAAGGAACACCCTTGCCAGCCTGGTACTGTGAACGTACTGTATGTCCAGGTCCCTTAGGAGCAATCATAGTAACGTCAACATCTGCTGGTGGCTTAATGCATCCGAAGTGGATATTGAAACCATGAGCGAACATTAACATATTACCTGCCTCAAGGTTTGGCTCGATATCCTTCTTGTACATATCTGCCTGTAACTCATCATTGATAAGAATCATGATAACGTCAGCCTTCTTAGCTGCCTCTGCTGCTGTATATACTTCAAATCCCTGCTTCTCAGCCTTTGCCCATGACTTGCTTCCCTCGTAGAGACCGATGATAACGTTGCATCCTGACTCCTTAGCGTTTAATGCATGTGCATGTCCCTGGCTACCATAACCGATAACTGCGATTGTCTTTCCCTCTAAAATAGATAAGTTACAATCCTCCTGATAATAAATCTTTGCGTCTGCCATTTTATTTTTCCTCCTAGAAACTATGTAAAAAATTTAATCGAATGGACCTAAGTCCAATTGCTTACTAGAGATAAACTACATCCTCTGAGCCTCTTCCAAGACCTGCGATACCTGTTCTTGCAATCTCAAGAATCTCATAATCCTGAACCAATGCGATAAATGCATCAATCTTAGACTGGTCACCTGTCAGCTCTACAATCAAGCTGTCAACATTCACATCGACAATCTTTGCTCTAAATACCTCTGCCATAGAGAAAAGACCCTGTCTTGTCTCCTGTGTAGAACGTACCTTAATCAGGCAAAGTTCTCTGTAAACACTCTTGTCAGCCTCAAGCTCACGAATGTCTCTTACGTCTACAAGCTTTGCAACCTGCTTCTCAATCTGCTCAAGAACATCCTCGTCACCTGATGTCACGATAGTAATTCTTGTATACTTTGCGTCTGCGGTTGCTCCTGCTGTAATACTTTCAATATTATAGCCACGTCTGGAAAACAGTCCTGAAATACGACTGAGTACACCAGCGTTATTATCTACCAAAAGCTGGAAGACCTTCTTTTGCATAAAAATACACTCCTTTTGCGCAAATTATGCGCTGCATACGTTTTTCATTGTAACAACTCTTATTCTAGTTGTCAATACATTTAGGAAGAGCAAGTGTACCTGTTCTTGCTACTTCTACGATACTGATTGATTTCATCATATCAAGCATAACTTTAATTCTCTCAGGCATATCACAAATCTGAATCATCATGGTTGAATGCGACATATCTACAATCTCTGCCTTCATAATCTCACAGATTTCCATGATATCTCTTCTGTTGTTACGATTATACTTAACCTTAATCAACATCAGTTCTCTGCTGATACTGTCCTTCTCTTCAAAAGTCTTAACCTTAATGATATCAATCTTCTTATTAAGCTGTTTCTCTATCTGCTCTATTGTCCTCTGATTACCACTGCTGACAATCGTCATACAGGATACCTCCGGATCATCCGTCTCCCCTACTACAAGGCTGTCAATATTATAGCTTCGTCTGGAAAACAACCCTGCTACCTTACCGAGGACACCGGCTCTATTCTCTACTAATACAGAATATATTCTTTTCATATTTATGCGTCCTCCTTATACCAAATCCATCGGGTCAATCAGACATTCCATCAGCATAGTATTATCCTGTGCAAGGAACTCCTGAATCTTTGCCTTCGCATCAGACATATTCTCTACACGAATAAATGGAATATCATATGCTGCCGAAAGCTTCTCAAGATTCGGTGTACCATCCTTAATATCCACAACTGAATAGTTATCCTTATAAGTAAAATGCTGATACTGTCTAACCATACCAAGATAGTTATTCTTCAAAACAATTATCTTAACGGGAATGTCATGCTGCATAATCGTTGCCAGCTCCATCATAGACATCTGGAACGAACCATCACCACACACTGCAATAACCTGCTTAGACATATCGCCACGCTTTGCACCCATAGCAGCAGGAATAGAATATCCCATTGTTCCCATACCGCCTGATGTCAGGAATCTTCCATCCTTCACAATATGGTAACCACAGGACCAAATCTGATTCTGACCTACATCTGCTACATAAACTGCATCATGCTGCATCTCCTCAGAAAGCATGGTAATAAATGCTGCAGGATCTACATAGTTCTCATCAGGTGTACGCTTCTTCACCATAGTCGTACGATACTCTTCCAAGGTCTTAATCCACTCATCATGCTCACATTCAAACTCCTGCTCAAGAAAATCCTGCATAATATGCTTCGCATCACCTACAAGCGGAATAGAAGGGCCACAATTCTTACCAATTTCTACAGGATCCACATCTATATGTACCAAAACCTTATTCTCGGTTATCAAATCCGGCTGGCTGATAGCTCTGTCTGCCACTCTGGCACCTACCATGATAATCAAATCAGACTCGTTCATAGCACGATTAGCATATGCCTTACCATTATTACCCACCATACCAAAGTACATCTCGTCCATTGTCGGCATAGCACCAATTCCCATCATCGTAGAAACAACCGGAATCCTATGTCTACGAGAAAATTCTCTAAGCTCCTTGGTCGCATCACTTAAAAGCACACCACCACCCGCACAGATAACAGGTCTTTTAGCCTTCTCAAGCTCCTTAATCACCTTCTTTATCTGAACGAAATTACCCTTTACAGTAGGCTTATAGGTTCTTAAGCTTACGCTCTCAGGATACTTAAAATTCTTAATAGTCGCATTCTGAATATCGATAGGTACATCAATCAATACAGGCCCTTTTCTTCCTGTACTGGCAATATGAAATGCCTCTTTAAAAATTCTAGGTATATCCTCTACCTTCTTTACCAAGTAACTATATTTTACAAAAGACTCAACAGCGCCCGTAATATCTGCCTCCTGGAATACGTCACTTCCAATCTGCTCGCTGTTAACCTGTCCGGTAATACAAACCAAAGGAATACTGTCTGCAAATGCTGTCGCAATACCTGTAATCAGATTTGTTGCACCCGGACCACTAGTAACTGCACACACTCCAACCTTGCCAGTGACTCGGGCCTCTCCGCTTGCCGCATGCGCAGCATTCTGTTCTGTCCTTACTAATATTGATTGGATGTCTGAATCAGTGATGCTGTTATAAAATGGGCAAATCGCCACACCCGGATAACCATATACCGTGGTAACACCCTCTAACTCTAGACATTTCACCATAGCGTCAGCGCCGATCATAATGTTCACTCTTATCCTTTCTTGTCTCCTCATTCTGTATATTTTCAAATGACACCTTAAAAATATACATATTAATAATTATACATAATCTATGGTTTTAAGTAAACCATTAATTCTTTATTTTCCAATTATTGCTTTTTCTTTTGACAATTTCTTTTTATGCATTTCCACACAAAACTTGAAACAAGTTTTACAGCAAGATTTGTTGATTTTGGTCAAATTATATGATACATTTAAATAATAAATTGCAGTATTTTAGAAGGGTTGGTTACAAACAATGAACCGCAAAATCAATATTATCATTTTGATAAGTATTTTAACATTTGGACTTACCGGATGTGGCTATAAAACAGAGGAAGAAAAGGCACTTGCAACCTTTTCTAATTCCATATCCAGCTTTACCAATACCGTTCTCAGCATCGATATGCAGATGAATGAGCTTGATGTTACAGATGAGAATGCATGCGCTGATTTTCTAATGATGCTTGATAATTTAGATAAAGAATTTCAAACTCTTGCTGAATTATCCGTACCGGAACAGTATCTCAGCATCGAGCCATTAGCAGATCAGGCAAGCGAGAACATGTCTATTGCAGTATCTTACTTCCATTCCGCATATGAAGCGGAAGTGTTTAATGCTACTGATGCAGACGTTGCTCACCAGTATTACGAAAGAGCCATGACGCGTATCGAATACATCGGTTATATCCTGACAGGCGATATTCCGGAGGATGAGAACGTCATTATTCACGAAGAAACATCTGATGACCGAATCATCGATAAATTTATTCATTAACAAAAGGACAAATATAAAGGTGTTGCAGACTTTGCAACACCTTTCACTATTTTATTATATTATTTTTCAAGATACCACTTTTTCAGCACATCCTCGGTCTTCTTCAAATGGATATTAAAACCATTGTCCTCTGATGCCTCTTCCCTTGTATCATAGATAAAAGTACTCCAATCCCACCAAAAAGTACCGCCAAACCAAGGCTGATCCGCAAATACAGCAAGACAGGAATCGTAGAAAGCTGCCTGTTCCTCTTCATCATGAGGCAATTCCTTATGAGAAAAATCCCAAGGCATGGTTGCACAACCATGTGCACTACGACATCCAATTTCAACGAACACAATCTGCTTCTGCCATTTTTCATGTATTTTAAACATCTCTTCTCGTATGGTTTTCCATTTCTCCTGCATCATTTCTGAGGTTGCACCACCTTCCTCAGCTACTGGAAAATACGCACTGGTTCCAATATAATCCACTGCATCAAACCACTTTACATCATCCTCATGTCCATGATTGGTATTATAAATCAATTTACCTGAGTAAATCTCTCGAATTTGAGCAATCAGCTCACGCCAATGCGTCTCTTTTCGCTCTGTTCCACACATCTCACAACCAATACATAACATCTCACAGCCAATTTCCTCTGCCAATTCCGCATAATACTTCATATAATTGCCATAGTTTTCAAACCACTTATCCCAATACGGATCCTTCCCCGCAAAATCCGAATCTGCGAAATTGATATATGCACGCCATACACCATCACTACAATTTACCATAGGCTTTAAGCATACCTTAATATTGTCCTGATGCGCACGCTCTACCGCAGCTATAATATCTCTGTCCGAAACACTTTTTCCAAAATCGAACTTAATATCTGTACTATGAGCAGTCTCCTGTTCGCATACAACAGTCAAACACATCCAATTAATACCTATCTGATGCATTAATTTCTGTGATTTGATACCTTCCTTCGAACGAAAATCTCCTCTCTTAGCATCATATCCATATGTAAATCCTTTGATTTCCATTTGTTTATCACCTCATAAAGTTTATATTCACACATTTAATAGTTATCTCCGGCATAGCTAATCTCTATCTATCGTCTGTACCTGCTCCTCTTTATTACACCAACCAAAATTCCAAGGAAAATACCTAGCATATTCACTATCCTTCGATGAAAAATGAATCAGCAGATAAATCAGGCCGCATACACACAAGAAGCTCGTTGCAATTACAACCGCCGCAAAGAAAAATCCTCTCTGAGTATCTGTTATCTCCGCTTTCAGCAACCCAAGCTGTGTATCAAATCGCTTGTCCCTCTCCTGCGCTTCCAGATAATACTCATATGCCATCCTGCGATTTCCACGCTTTGCCTCCGCTTCAGCAAGCTTCGCGTAAGCATCAACAAGAACTGCTTCATTCGGCAATTCCTTTTCCTCTATATTTTCCACAAAATTGCGCAAATATTTGATTGCTCTTGGAATATTCTTAGAACATCCTGTTCCATACAAAGCAAGCTGCCCTAATATATAGTACGCCTCTATATGACCACCCTTTGCAGCCTTCTTTGCATATTTATATGCATGACAGTAATCTATAACATTCTGTGCATTTGCAATATACCAGCTGGCAACCTGCAAAGCAGCAATTGTATCACCTTTATCAGCCTGTGCCTTTAAAGCTTCACAGGAATCCGTCTTCGCAATCGATTTGCATAATGTATCCAGTACATCCTCGTCATCCTCTTTGGTGTTATCCTGTAAGGATGTCGTAATCAAGCTCTCTATATTATCGAACAATTCATCGTCCTTCTCTTGAATACCCATATTTCCCCCATACTATGCCCTGGCACAACATACCAATGGCACTCATCCAATCAACCAAAACAAAAGTGTACATAATTATTATACTATTAACCAATTATGTACACAAGTTTTTATTTAGCATGAAATTGTTCTTTATTTTTCGAGTTGATTTCTTGTGCACACAAAAAGCTCCTCAAACCATTATATGATTTGAGGAACTTAATCTAAGCACTATGCTATATATTCTTCCAATTAGAACTTGCCAGCGTCTGCTGCTTCCTGGATAGAAACTGCAACAGCAACAGTCATACCAACCATAGGGTTGTTACCAGCACCGATAAGACCCATCATCTCAACGTGAGCCGGAACTGAAGAAGAACCAGCGAACTGAGCGTCTGAGTGCATACGTCCCATAGTATCTGTCATACCATAAGATGCTGGACCAGCTGCCATGTTATCTGGGTGAAGTGTACGTCCTGTACCACCACCTGAAGCTACTGAGAAGTACTTCTTACCCTGCTCGATACATTCCTTCTTGTATGTACCTGCTACAGGATGCTGGAATCTTGTAGGGTTAGTTGAGTTACCTGTGATAGATACGTCAACGCCTTCCTTGTGCATGATAGCTACACCTTCACAAACATCGTTTGCACCGTAGCAGTTAACCTTTGCACGAAGTCCCTCAGAATAAGCCTTTCTGTAAACTTCCTTAACTGTATTTGTATATGGATCATACTCTGTCTCTACGAATGTAAATCCGTTAATTCTTGAGATAATCTGAGCAGCGTCCTTACCAAGACCATTTAAGATAACTCTTAATGGTTTCTTACGAACCTTGTTAGCCTTCTCAGCAATACCGATAGCACCCTCAGCTGCTGCGAATGACTCATGTCCTGCTAAGAAGCAGAAGCACTCTGTCTCTTCCTCTAATAACATCTTACCAAGGTTACCATGTCCAAGACCTACCTTACGTGTGTCTGCAACAGAACCTGGAATACAGAAAGCCTGAAGACCTTCACCGATTGCAGCTGCTGCATCTGCTGCTCTTCTGCAATCCTTCTTAATAGCGATAGCTGCACCTACAACATAAGCCCAGCAAGCGTTCTCAAAACAGATTGGCTGAATGCCCTTAATCTGATTATATACATCAAGTCCAGCGTCCTTAGTAATCTTCTCAGCTTCTTCGATAGAAGCGATGCCATAGCTATTTAATACTGAATTGATTTTCGCAATTCGTCTTTCATATGATTCAAATAATGCCATTTTAAACGTCCTCCTATCTTACTCGTGTCTTGGATCGATAATCTTAACTGCATCAGCTACACGACCATACTGGCCCTTAGCCTTCTCCCATGCTGTGTTAGGATCATCACCCTTCTTGATGAAGTCTGTCATCTTTCCAAGGCTTACGAACTGGTAACCGATAATCTGATTGTCAGCATCAAGAGCGATACCTGTTACATATCCCTCTGCCATCTCAAGGTAACGAGGTCCCTTAGCTAAAGTACCATACATAGTACCAACCTGTGAACGAAGTCCCTTACCTAAATCTTCAAGACCAGCACCTACTGGAAGTCCATCCTCAGAGAATGCAGACTGTGTACGTCCGTAAACGATCTGTAAGAATAACTCTCTCATTGCTGTATTGATAGCGTCACAAACAAGGTCTGTATTTAAAGCTTCCATTACAGTTCTACCTGGTAAAATCTCAGATGCCATAGCAGCTGAGTGAGTCATACCGGAACATCCGATTGTCTCTACCAATGCTTCCTGAATGATACCTTCCTTAACATTTAATGTAAGCTTACAAGCACCCTGCTGTGGTGCACACCAGCCTACACCATGAGTCAAACCGGAAATATCTTTTACATCTTTAGCTTTAACCCATTTAGCTTCTTCTGGGATAGGAGCACAACCGTGATTAACACCCTGTGCTACTGGACACATTTCTTCAACTTCTTTTGAATAAATCATGTGATAACTCCTTTCGATTATATAACTTATATTTCATAACAAGACACACATAGGTGACCCGCTATTTAGCTGTAATAAAAACGAGCCGTTCTTGTTATAATCGCACAAAAACATTTTCGCATAAAACACAAAAAAATTCAATTGTATTTTGCATATTTCGTCAATATTTTATCAATTCTTTTGTGTGATTTTACATTTCAACAACTAAATATTGTACAAAAAATATAGTAATGCTTTTTAATTTTCAAAAAATCTATATCCTGTAGCCAATAACACAAAGGCTATTTACAACAAAAGACCGCATGCAACACTCACATACGGTCTCTCATCCACACTCTATTCTATGTTCATAACAAATATTTATTCAACAATTGCAGGATTATCAACAATGCCTACAAACAAAGGAATCTGTGTATCCATATCCATAATCATATAAAGGAACGGTCTGTTAAAGAATACGTCTATCGGTTCTTCCGTTACCAGTGCACAACACTCTGCAACAGCAACTTCCGTTACTGCAGCCGCCTCCGTACCTTCTTCATCCACCTTTACCACTGCCTTTTGTCTTACCAAACTGATATAGATTGGTTCTCCGCTTTCTGTTGTTCCCATCTTCGACAAATCCGCTTTATCAGCATCAAAGGCATCTGTTAAACCAAGCTTCTGTAAATCTTCATTTAAAATCCGGTCAAAGCTCACCTCAAACTTCGGTAATTGAAGATTTATTAATGTAGATTCTGCACTATCCAACGCATTACTCAAGTTTTCTGAAGTCAAATTGCAGGCAAGCTCACGAACTGTTTTACCCTCACTTGGAAGCATTGCAACCATTGCAAGATTTCCATCCCTGTATGGCATCACAACACCACTAAAATCTTCATTAGCAAAATAATCATAATTTGAGCTGTACTGATGCATCATCGGTACCAGAAGCTCTTCTTCACTGGCAAGTGTAAAATCTTTCTCTCTGGTTTGATACACTTCAAAAGAATTTCTCCATTTTCCCTTAAAATACAAAGCATTAAAGAGTACCAAACGTGTAAAATCATTAAATGGCTCTTCTATCATCTCCTTGATTAAGCCTCTAGTATTCTCATCAATCCAGCCATTCATCGCTACTACTACATCCTTTGATGAAAGGTTTGTCTGATACACATCGGCATCGTATAAAGAATTTAGCTTACCAAGCCACTCATCATATGCCGTAAAATCATCATCAATCCATGCCGAATTTGCAAGCGTTAAAACCAGTTGCTCTGACTCATGAGGCAAAAGATTCATCATGGAATCTGAAATCACGATCATATCAGCACCTAACACTTCTTCAAACTGCACATATGTATTACCACCTGCACCGTTTCCTGCCATAGTCAGCGCAATATACGCTGACACAGGCGAAATCACAGGATTTGTAACATCCAGATTCTCTCGGAATAACTCTAATCCAAAATCCTGCAAAGGCTGATAACTTGGTATCTCATAATCTACTTCATAATCAATCGGAACATCCTTTTCTACTAACATATCAGCATGTGCCACTACAACCTCATCAACTGTGGCATAACATGAAATTGATTCTTCTGTTCCGCATGCCGCCAAAACGCTTGATGCTGTCATTGATAATACAAACAATACCATTACCAATTTCTTCTTCATACACACTGCCTCCTACTTGTTATTTCTTCTCGTTCTCATCTGACTGTACAGCATTATTCATTGTTGACGAAAGAGATACCTCCTGTTTCTTATCTGTAGCTGTACCTTTCTTGGTCGTCTTTGTGATAACTTTAAGTATTACCTTCACAATAAGAACTGCAATTAATATATAAAATGCAAAGCCAATTAATGAAACCAGCATACTTGGAATATGAATCACAAAATCTACAAAACCATCCTTAATATCCTCACCGACCTCATATAAATCCTCTGAGAAGCCTGTTGTAATTCTCTCCCACATGCCCTTTGGCTCCTGCGGTGTAATTCGTACCACCTCATGAACATCCAGATACACCGTACTATACTCAATCTGATTATTAAAGGTACGAAGCTGTGACTCCATGCGTTCTATCTGGTACTGCACCTCTGTCAAACGACTTTCTAATGTAATAACATCCTCAATCTCAGTTGCTTTTGACATGAATTCAAGTAGTCTTTCCTGCTCTGTATAAAGCATCTTTTTATGACTTTCCAAATCAACATACTGTAAAGTCACATCTTCTACTGTCTCATGACGATATGTAATATTTGATACTCCCTCAATTACCTTCAAAAATGCATCCAGCTGCGCTCTTGGTATTCTGATGGTAAGCTCTGCATAACGGTTGTTGCCATTTCCATTTACGGTATACTGTTCCTTATAGCCACCTGTTTCGTTAATCTTACGCTCCATCTCCACCAAAAACTCATCAAAAGTCTCAGTTTCTACCGTCATCGTCACTTCTTTAATCAGCTTTCTGCCGGAATTCTCCAAGGAAGAGGTTGAAGTGCTTGTCACAGAATCAGTCTTTATGTATCCTTCTTCTGCGACCTCACTATAGAAGCCCTTTGCGTCGTTGGAAGTAGTGTACATAATATCCGCACTCTCTGTTGTCGCACAATCCATGCTGCTACTTCCACATCCCATCAAAGACACTGCCGTTACCAGCGCCATTCCTGTTACCAACCACTTTGTTAAAACACTTTTCTTCTTCATAAAATCGCCCTCCTATATGTTAACGTTATATGGTTCTATACCAATGAATCATTTTCCGTTCTACTATATAGGAGGGAGTATTTTTAGATTGGTTGCATCGCAACACAAAATTTTTTTACAATTTATTTTACAACGATTGAAATAGGTTCTTCAGCTGACCAGACATGGGAATAAATTGGGCAAAGCCATATCTCATCATCCTTATAATTCTGCAATAAAAGATATTCTGAAAAATAGGCAAGTTCATTATTTTCATTATACGATTTGTCACTTACCATACCATAACTACCTACACCAACATCTAAACATTCATTACCTTCCATATCATAACAAACCACACTAAAGACTTGATGGCAGTGATTTTCCTTTCGCGGAATTGCTTTCACTCTTACCTCCCAGCCTTCTTCTGTATGTTCAATTGTATCAAGCTCAACATCTTCCGGAAGCCACTCTATTTCTCCTGACTGCAAATTCACATATACTTTTTCCTTATCTTTATCCAACCATTCAGCTCCTGTAATGACAATTTCCAAATGCTTCGCATCATAGAAATAGGTACTATCTGCTCTAAACGATACCATGGCAGGCGAATCAATATCTCCGGTTGCCGTTACACCATTTGAAGTCATATCAAACCGCATTCCCCAGTCAGTTACAATGTAAAAATACAGCTGCTTTAACCATGCAGTATTACTATTTGCATGCTCCGTATTAATACGTAAATGTGTCGGATAAATCTCCAAATCTGTAATCGTGATTTCCTGTCCATCCAGTACAACAGTCTGATTAACTGGAACAATATTCCCAGTCTCCATATACGTCGGATCAAACTTTAATATAAATTCGAAGTGTGCCACATATGGAAATGTATCCGTTTCCTGTGTTCTAATTCCTGTAGTGCCACGTTCCAATACATCTAATCGAAATCTAAGCTCTCCTGGTATATCTTCATCAAATTCAAACGTAGCACTTTGTAACGTATCATTAGGTGCTCCCAGGTCATTTGCGCCACCCGAATTCGCTATCAAAGAACCGTCTATCCTGCTGATATCCGGCCATGCTTCAAGCTCTAAATAACGCTCCGACTTCAATCGATAAAAAACATTTACCTGCTTTCTATCCACTATCAAATACTCCACCGTAGCTGTTACATCTCCATCTGTCTGCTCTAAATGAATTGGCTGTACATACTCATTATCTACTGCATCTGTAAGCGACCTTGAGAAAGTTACTGCCTCTGCGAGTTCCTTTATAAACGGAATCTTTGAACAGGCATAAGCAACAGGTGTACAGAAGTTTACCAATAAAACAAATAAAGCAAATGCTGATGTCAGTCCTACTATCGGACGTCTGATTCGGTCACGACGATTTTTTTTTCTTTTCGCTCTGTTCAGTGTATTTTCTAACTCAGGAATTGACACATCTATTTCCTGCATCAAGCCCTGATACTCTTCCATTCGATTCATATTGTCCCTCCTCTTCCAAATCTAATCTAAGTAACTGCAATGCCTTGCGCTGTCTTGTTGCAGCAGTTCCTTGCGGAATCTTCAATGCATCTGCTGTTTGTGCTAATGTATAGCCTGTAAAATATCTCAATATCACAACATCCTTTAATTCCTTGGGTAATCTTTGCAATGCTTCCTTTAATGGCAGCTTATCATAATCCTCTGTCATTTCCTCAGGTATCTCGTCTAAAGGACGAAATCGTTTCTGTCTTCTCTGCTCATTATGACATTCATTAATCAGAATGCGTGTTATCCATGTTGTAAAATATTCGGGCTGACGTAGCTTCCAATGATTGCAAAGCCCCTTATAAACTGCTTCATCTACTACATCAAGCGCCATAGATTCGCTTCCAAGATACAGATATGCTGTTTTATACAATCTTGTGCGAATCTCTTCAATCCGTCTTGCATATTCTTCATGATTCACAGGTCTTCCACCTCCTTTCATAGATTAGACGCATGAAAAAGGAATTTTTATTTCCTGAATTAAATTTTTTTTATTTTTTTCAAAAAAATATCGGAAAATCTTCTCAGACTCTCCGATATTATAAAATTCAATTCGTACTTTCTTCTGTCTGTGCTTCCTCGGTTACCAACGGGGGACAATATGCACTGTATAAAGCTACATGGTCTTTAATCGCATTCCAGCTGCTACTAGCCTTTGCCGTAACACAGATGTATTCCTCATTATCACCAAACAAACCATAGCTTACAGCACAATTACCCGACTGATTCACATAACCAGTCTTTGCACCTTTCACTATACCGCCACAGTCCCTATCTTCAATCCTTCTAATAAATAAATTAGATAAAAAGATTCCTTCCGGATGCTTATTGGTTGATGATGTATTATAAGTCCTTGAAGAAATAACCTCTTTGCATAGAGGATGATCCATCACCGCCTTCATAATCACTGCCATATCATATGGCGTAGTATAATGTTCCTTATTGTAAAGGCCAACACAATTAGTAAAATGCGATGTCTCAGCAATACCAAGCTCCTCTAGCTTTTCGTTCATAAGCTCTACAAATGCGTCATGGGAACCAGCCACATAACACGCTAACGCATATGCCGCCTCTCCACCTGATGGAAGAATCGTTCCATAGAACAAATCCCTAACCGTTACCACCTCTTCATTCAAAAAGCCTGCCGTACTACAATCATTTACAAAGGCATAATCCGTATGCTCTAAGGTAATGGTAAAGGTATCGTCCCAATCCTCTTCTTCGATATGCTCAGCCGCAACCAACACCGTAAAAATCTTAGTCATGGACGCAGGATTAATCTGATTGTTCGGTGCCTTGAACGCAACCACTTCCTGCGTATTGGCATTTACCACAAGCGCATACTCACTAAACAATTCCTCAAGATAAATAATCTCCGAATCCCTAACCATCTGAAAGACATTTGTTCTTTCTTCGGTAACAGGTTCTGTCTGCTGCTCTGTTGACTGCTCTACTGCCACTGATTCTTCCGATACAATATCGCTTTCTCGCTCAACCAATTGCTGTGTTTCCACTTCTATCTGAGTTTCACGCTCTATCATCTGTTCAGAAGACAGCTCCGACTTCTCTGTTGCATTACTCTTACTGCCATTCCCCACAATCGCCATCAGCAAAACAAGAATAACCGTCAGCACACCGGGTACACCGAATCTGATATACTTACGAATCTGCTCCTGTCGTTGTTTCTCCTGCTTCATCTTCTGAAGCCTCTCTCTTCGCTGTTGTCTTTTTAATTCTTCCTCTTTGTTTACTAAAGGTTCCACACTACACTTCCCTTTTCTTCAAACTTTATATCCATTAACTTACAACTACTGTGCCACCTCGATATAACTTGTAACACAATACAATACCTGACCATTATACTCTACTCTCGACCAGCCGACATCCATATTCACACCGGTTCTGGTTACGAATTCGCCTGCCTTAATGGTTGCCACAACCTTCGAGTCTGCATTGGTGACACTTGGAAGGGTTCTAAGATTCACCTCAATCTTAGGAGTCACCTTATCATTTACCAGTGAAAATACTGTCTCAATTCCGTCATCCTCCGTGGCAGCAGTTGTTCCTGCGCCAGTCAAATCCGTTGTCAAAAGGCTTGATACTGCATAATAAGTCACTCCGTTATATACCACTCTCGACCAACCGCTATCACTGATACCGGTTCTTGTTGCAACCTCTCCAAAAGTGAGTTGAAGCATTACCTGACTCTCTGTTCCCTGACTAGGCATATTTCTTAAGTTCGTCGTTTCCTTCGCAGTTACAAGCTCGGTAACCTCATTAAAATGCATCAGTGCTTCTACATCTGCTTTCGCATCTGCAGGCGCCACTACATCCTGTGCTTCCGCTTCACTCTCATATCCAAAGTAAGCAACATTTACATCTACAGGTGTAGATATACCTGCTATTGTTCCATTATTAGTATATTGCCACATGGCATGCTCGCCTATATAATCTGCTTTTGGTGTTGTCGGAAATGCCTGAGACGGATACCACGAAAGCCATATCTTATAGTTCTTTTCAAGCTCCGAGGTCAACCATTTATTGTCTGCTGTCATTTCTCCCTTTGACGAATAGAACATCGGTGTATAACCACCTGCATATATTTCATTCAAGAATGCCTTGGCAATAGCTGTACGCTCTTCCCTGCCCATACCATACTGTCTGCTATTAACATTCTCATAGCCCTCACAGTCATAGGCTACGGGATAGGTTATCTTATAGCCTGCAATGAGCTTCTTTACCCACTGTGCTTCCTCAATTGCCTCAGCCTCAGAAATAGCAGTTGAGTAGAAATAGACACCTGCCTTAATGCCATTTTTCGTTGCTTCCTGAAGGTTATATCTGGCATTACTATCCTCTACAATCTCACCGCTTCCGGTTGTTCGATAGCCTACTCGAATCATCGCAAAATCAATTCCTGCCGCAGCAACCTCATTCCATTTAATCGTTCCCTGATACTTGGAAACATCAATTCCCAATGTCGCCTGCGCTGTCTCAACTGCACTGTTGCTAACTAGAATCTGTGTAATCTCTGTTGCAGCACCAATCTCCGTCTGCATTGTATTTGTATCATCCTGCGGGTCCTCGGCTTCTGCCTGCAATACATCTGTATCACTTGGTAAATTTTGCTCTCCGGTACTTTTATCAGTATCTGCTGTACTTACCGTATCATCTGCCGAATCCTTACCTGCCTCACTGATATCTTCTGCAATATCTGCCTCTATCTTACTTACAGTTTCTACAGCAGAATCCACATCCTCGCGATTCATAACACCCTCAAAATCTATAACAACCTCATCACCCATCACATCTGCTATAGGCTGTTTCTCCTTGTCATATACGATAAAATACACCAATGCAATTACAACAACAACTCCTAATAATGCAACTACTGCCAAAATCGCCTTCACTGCGCCCGAAGGCTCTTCACTCATATCAAACTCATCTCTTCTGCCCATATCTATATCAAGTCTCCATTATCCGTAATCTATCGGCTGTCCCGATTTCACAAAAATCGAAACCGGCACACATTTACATAAGTATACCAGTTTCGACTTAAGATATCTATTAGAATATTACATAAACATACAAAATATTCTTTATGATTTTATTACAAAGAAAATCTCTCCTGTATCAGCTTTGCTGCCTCCTGTGCTGAAAGACTTGAATTGTCAATTTTTATATAATTCTTGAATTTCACTTCTCCATCACGGCTTACACAGCGATGCTTCACATCATCATTTATCAGACGCTGATTTGAAATCTCTATGTCACGCTTTGATGCCTTATTCTGCAAACGATTCTCTGTTACATTTCTCTGTAATCGTATTTCCTGCGGTGCAACCAGCTCTACATAATATACCTCCGCCCCTTTGAAAATATCCTCCAAATGCTGTAAGTACTCCCACTCTGATGGCATATCAAAGTCCATCATATAGGTGAATATCATTCCATACTGGTCGGATGCGGCAAACTCTTCAAAAATCACATCCCTGATTCTGCCAACTGCACTTCTGTGGTAGGTGCCAAACACATCAATTGACAGCTCTATCGACATATGATTGTGAAACAGGCGAAGCCCTGTCAGCTTCATCAGCTCCTGTCCGACCGTCATCTTTCCAACTGCTGCATTTCCTAAGATTACTACTAATTTCATGATTCTCCTCCTTTACTCGAGCAAGAAATTTACATTCCATTATTTGTACAGTTTTTCTCTTCTTCATAAGTCCATACAAAGCAAAAAACGCACCAAACATTTATATGTCCGGTGCGTTTCAGAATCCAGAAATTTATATTTGAACAAATACTTTCCAAATTTACATCTTCATCTATGCACAGACATATAAGACCTATCGGCTCATCACTGTGCACCAACGAACTGTGTACAGTTATAAGCAAATACGTCTATTAATAGGCATGTACATATTATTTTCTAAATGTAAATTCAGACTCATTTGTGTTCTCCTTTTGTTTTTTATGATAATAACACTATGGTTAGGGTTTGTCAATCAACAATTACTTGTTGCGAATTCTTTAACCAATCAGCAACATACATATCTCTAAAATTTTTTCACCAATTTCCATAGCCCCACCAGGAAGTCCCCAGCAGCCATTATCTCGTCGCTTTTGGAGCAAAATCTCTCCTTTTTCATTCTCTATAATAACACCACATCCTGTTGTCATAAGAGGAGCATGTCCTTTATATAGTTTCCTTTATATTTGGCAATCAAATCTTCCATCTGATTATAATTCTCCTTTTAGCAAAATATTAGTGAATAATGTTAAATGAATTTAGGTTTAGCTGAGCTCTCTCGGCGCCCGCCCTAACAGGTTTCATTCGAAAGCCGATGCTCCGAGCTAAGATTTTCTAGGCGCTTTTATTTTAGTGTTCTCTATGTACGGAACCGGCATATATTCGCCGTCCATGGCTCAAAATATGCCTTCTGCCTCCGTCCAGTCGGCAG
Source organism: Lachnospiraceae bacterium (assembly GCA_045579665.1). Classification (GTDB taxonomy): domain Bacteria; phylum Bacillota; class Clostridia; order Lachnospirales; family Lachnospiraceae; genus COE1. The sequence continues at coordinate 215 of JAZNMO010000113.1, read as the reverse complement.
ATTCCTATATATCCTAAAAGCACTAAGAAAATCTAACACTCTGCGCAATGCTTTCTACTATGAAACCTATTAGGGCTTTAAGTCGAATTAATGAGGATTTATCGTATACATAGGAATTTTGTATTTTAATACTAAATTTTAGGTACCACAGTGAAAAATTTCTTTGTTGTACCTTTTATTTAGAACAAATTAACTAAAACTGTTTAGTTTTTAGG
>JAZNMO010000112.1:0-2201 GCA_045579665.1 Lachnospiraceae bacterium | reverse complement strand
TAACTTAAAAGGGTGGCTTCCTACGAAACCACCCTTTGGTATGTATCAGACCGAAGTCATGATATACCTACACGCAAATAGATTATATCATGTGCTTCCTCTGGTATCAACCAAAACTTACGGGAAAGGAGCAGGAATTTTTCAACACAATTTCATATAAAAGTGAGTGGTGTATATCTCTAGGCGTAGCTCTTTCATAAGCCCTCGGCGTTTGAGAACGAAATACACCCTTCGCACAAATCTTCGATTTGTACTCTGGGTATTTCGCGATTGCATCGAGCTAATTTACGCAAACGTAAATATAGTGCCGAATACGGCATCATGTTCGTAACCGGACAGCCTAAGCAGTCCACTCACTTATATAATCCTTCCACCTCTTTCCCTAAGTAACATTTACGAGAGGAGGAAGCACTATCGAAAGAAATTCATTTATTCAGATGAGCAAGCTCCACAATGTCCGTGGCAGGATTACTTATATATCCAGTCACGCCAAGCAGGAAAACCTATATGCGGTTTATGAAACTACAGACCGCCACTACTGGACGGAGCTTGCACGATTTAATCAGCAGGAATTTCTAAAAAGCGGTACGGAAGGGAAATGTATCGAGGCAAGGGAACTGATTATCGCATTGCCGGAATCTTTCCCAGACCTGTACGACCCTGACAGGCTGTTACAGATGTTTACCAACCGCTTTAAGGAAAAGTATGGTGTGGAGTGTGTATCAGCCCTACACCATAACAAACGCAAGACCAACTATCATATCCATCTCATCTTTTCCGAAAGGGAGCTGTTACCGGAACCTATAGAAAAGATTGCCACACGCAATATGTTCTACAATGAACAGAAAAAGCATGTACGAACCAAGAAGGAGATACTTGATGATAGTGGGAATGTTCGTAAGGGCTGTAAAATAATCAAAAAAGGCGAAGTCTATGAGAGAACCTTATTTACCGCCAAAAACAAACTGTTCAAGCAGGAGCATTATCTGGACGAAGCAAAACGCTTCTATACCGACCTTATCAATCTTCTGATAGAGGATGATAAGAATAAGCTCCATGTATTTGATAGAAATGGATTGTATCTTGCTACCAAGAAAATCGGTAAGAATAATCCCAAAGCGGAACAGATAAAAGAAGATAATGAGGTGCGTATGATGTGGAATCACGAAGTAGACCGAGCCTTAGTCAGCCAAGTACCGGAGGATGAGATACGGCAGATAAAAAAGGAATTTATCACAGACCGTATCCGTAGCTCCATCAAAGCATGGGGCAACTGCCCCGAACTGCTTGCCCATATCATACGAGGGGCAACCAACCGACTGGCACTTCTGATTCACGATATACTGACCGTCGCAAGGGAACTGAAAAACAAGCTATTTTATGAAGCTCTGGAAAAAGAGTACGGAAACAAGGCTGTTACAAAAGCAGAGGACAAAGCAAGTGTTGTTACCGCTCCGGTTGCGGAAGACTTGACCGAGCCTGAGCTATCAGTAAACACTATTACTGCAACCGTTCCAGAGACAGAGGTTGTAGAACCGCCCAAACCACAGATACCACCAAGACCGGTTATGCCACCGGAAGCAGCCGCTTTCCCAAGGCTTCAAAAAATCAAGATTTCGCTTGATAAGCAAAATCATCTTATCTTTGAGGCAGAGCGTGAACGGAATAAACTGGAGATTGAATTAAGCGATTTAAAGGGACTTGAAAGGCTCACCAAGAAAAAGGAACTTGAAAGCAGGATTGCCGCCAAAAACGAGGAAATCCGAACCCTCAAAGCCGGATTATCGGGTATCGTCAGACAGCATGGATTTGCAACGGTGCAGGATTTCTACACAGCATTCTATACCGCACAGCGTGCCACAGACGCATATCAAAAGGAATGTGTCAAGTGGGGAGAAGCCTATGGTGAGAAAGCCACTCCAAAAGCCGAAACCATGCACGAAAAGATACAACGGTATAGAGAAAAGGTTGACAGACAGAACGCCAGCCAACCTTACCGAGGCAGAGATAAAGGGGCGAGATAATCGCCCCTAGTATCGGATTCGTTTAAGTTTTATTTTAGCTAAAATTCGCTTTACTGAGTAGCAAATTTTACTGCCGTACCATATGAAATCACCTCTGCGGCACCCTGCATAATAGCAGAAGATGCATATCGAATATTCACAATAGCATCTGCACCAAGTGCCTCAGCTTCCGCAACC
>JAZNMO010000111.1:0-54607 GCA_045579665.1 Lachnospiraceae bacterium | reverse complement strand
CTTATACATACCGCCACACGAATTACCCATAGCATGTGTATATTCACAGCAAATAAATGGCTTACTTCTATCGTTAGCAAGGAATCTCTTAATATCTGCCACACTCGGATACATCTGACTTTCCACATCACTGGTGTCATTGTATCTGCGGTCATTGAAAACGCCCTCATAGTGCACAATTCTATCAGGGTCCAGCTTCCTGAACAGTTCAGACATATCAAAGATATTCTTACCTCCATATGCCTCATTACCACACGACCAAATTAAAATTGCAGGGTGGTTCTTATCGCGCTGGTACATAGAATTCACGCGGTCAAGCATCATAGCATTCCTCTCCGGTCTGTCTCCCGGAACTACTTCCTCTACCTTACGCTGACCTCTCCAAATCGGCTCCCAAGAACCATGAGATTCTAAATTTGTCTCATCAATCAGATATAAGCCAAACTCATCACATAACGCATATAAACGGGAGTCATTCGGATAGTGACTGGTACGAATGGCATTAATATTATGTTGCTTCATCGTCACAATATCCTTTAACAGCTCATCCTCATTCACCACACGTCCCGTTCTTCCTGAAAACTCATGGCGATTCACTCCCTTAAATACAATACGCTTACCATTTAAGAGCATCAAAGAATCCTTAATTTCAAATCGTCTAAATCCCACTCTTTGAGGAATCAACTCTGTCAAAGCTCCCTGCGTATCATAAACCTTGAGTAATAAATCATATAAAAACGGTACTTCTGCGCTCCAAAGCTTCACATTCTCTACCGATAGTTCAAAATGTGCTGTCTTTTCTAAACCACCTGACACTTCACCTATAATTGCACCATTATCCTTTAACACCACTTCGATGCGTCCTACAGCTGTTGCCTGCAAATCAAGACTAAGCACTGCCGACCCAAAATCTTCCGACACAATCGTACGCACCTTCATATCCTGCACATGTACAGAAGGCACTGTATAGAGATACACATCCCTGAAAATACCTGAAAATCTAAAGAAATCCTGGTCCTCACACCAGCTGCTTGAAGTCCACTTGAAAACCACTGCTGCCAGCTTATTCTCACCCTCTACCAGATAAGGTGTCAATTCAAACTCAGACGGCGTAAAGCTATCCTCACTGTAACCCACAAAATGACCATTTATCCACAGTGCAAAACCACTTTCCACACCTTGGAAGGATATATATAATGGCTTTCCGCTCATCGCCTCCGGTACTGTAAAATACTTCACATACTGCGCAACAGGATTAAACTCCTCAGGAATCTGTCCCGGCTCAATATCCGCTCTTCCATCCCAAGGATACTGAACATTCGCATACTGCGGTACATCATAGCCCTCCATCTGAATATGTGCAGGAACTCTGATATCAGCCCATGTCTTACAATCATACTCCAAGGCTTCAAAGCCATGAATACTTGTAGCATAATTCTTCGCATAAGAAAACTTCCATAAGCCATTTAAGCTATAACGAAACTCGCTCTCCCCCTGTCGAAGCTCTGTCTCATCAGCATACCACTTATGGTCAGAATGTGCCTCCAATCTCCCATCCACAAAATATTCCGGATTCTTTACCTGTTCATAGTTAAATACCTTCATCTTATTACACTACCTTTCCGATACCTACAAGGTACTTTCACTTCCTCATAGGTATCCTCTTACTTATTCGTTCCAAACAATACTCATTTCATGAAGCATCGTAGCATTACCACCAGCTGTTCCGGTATGCATCACACCGCTTCCTCCAAACTCATTCATAGCTACATCCGCAGTCAAATCCACTACATGAACCAGACCGGCTTCCTTCTGCTCCTCGTTCTGCTCCTTGGTTGTCTCCACGTGTGCTGTCAGCTTATCATCTACTACTGCAAGCTGGATTGTACAGGTAGAATTATAGCAGGATGCTGACACTGACTCAGATATTGCACTGGTCTCCCCATTCCTATACTCCATTAATGTAAAGTCTACACCATTGGAGAACTTATTCGTTCTCTCGATTCTAAGAGCATATCCTGTAAGTGTCTTTGTATCAAACTTAATATAAACATCCATGTATTGCGCTGTTGCACTACCAAAGCCCTGTCCTGCTGACTTACAGGTATCTACGACCAGCTTTACGCTCATGTCACCATAGCTTCCCGCTACAGGTGTATAAAGCATTCTGGCACCACGTACACTCTGTAATAATCCTGTGCCGGTTGCACCGCCTTCACCTTCTCCATAGGTCCAAGCAGCACCCGTTGTCGGTTCCCAGTCATATTCTGCTGTATCAAGAGGCTTATATCCATCTAAAGTGAAGAAGCCTTCCTTAATCTCACTCTGCAATGTGGTAGGCATATTCTGAAAATCCGTTACAATCTCCTTGCAAAGATTATCATCTGCTGAAATTGCCCTATCAGTCACTAATGAAATAGCCTCACCATACTCAGAGCCTTCCTCCTTTGGCATAATTTCAGCAATCAAATAATAACCTGCATCACCACTTGTCAGCTTGTACTCATACTCAGGCTCATTTAATCGAGACACCGCTACAGGAATCTTATCCGTACCTTCAGCATCACTGCTTCGATACCATGTGATGGAAGACCAATCCTCACCTTCACCGTCTAATTCATAAGACAGCTTCAAAATATCCGTACCATACTCCTTTGATCTAACAAGCTCAATCATTGGATTTAGTACCTCAGGTGCAGGTAATGTTTCAGGCGTTATCGTAATATAAGTACCTGTACGAAGTCCCTTCTCGCCCGTTACATAAATCATTCCCGCTACAGAACGTCTGCCTGTATTCACCACACTATAAGTACATGTTCCATCCGCATTTTCCGTTAATGTTACATAGTCCTTGAGCTTATCCTCAACCTCCCATGTCACTGTATCTGCCATTCCCTCACCTGTAACACCTCTGAAATAAGAAAAGCCATAAGAGATGGTATCACTTGTTCCTGTCTTAGCAGTTACTCTAAGCGGCTTTACCGTCATGGTAATCGGATAATTCAGTGCTTCTGCGTCAATCTTTTCTACCTCTGCTTTATTATTCAGAGGATCCCAGCCATCTGTTCCCTTTAAAAGATTATATGTATTATAAACCACCTTACCGTCACGCTCAAGCCTATATGCTTTCAATGCTTCTGTACCCGTAAGGTCTACTGTATTATACGGATTCTCCGAAGCCACAACAATCTGCTCACCATTTACCGTAACATTTGCCTGATTACATCTAAGGGCATTGTTTGGTTCAGGCGTCCACTCCACCTTGAAATTCTCAGACTCAGCCTTAAACTCACAGTCGATAAGTGCTACCGTACCGCCTGCCTTGGTCAGATACTGTGTTCCATCCACCTTAGAATCAAACTCACAGTTTAAGAATACTGCACCCGTTCCCGAGGTATTATAAAATGGCTTTGAGCTGTAGAAATCAAAGGTACAGCCTAAAAACACTGCGGTTCCCGGAAGTGCATCGTCCGTACATTCAATATGGCAATCCTTAAATAAAATTCTGCCATTGGTCCCTACAAAAGGACAAGCATTTAATCGACTCAAAAAATTGCAATTTTGAGCTACAATCTTATCGCCATTAGTTATCACAAGCTGTGCCTGAGTAATGGCATCTGCTCTTTTCGCTCTTGAAAGCTCCGGCTTTAGAGGATATTCCAAATCTACATTACAGTAATTACCCATTGTAAGATTCTCTGTTCTTGTTCCCTTACCATCTATGTAGAACATGGTATAGTTACCCTTTGCCCCCTGCGTCTGCCCTCTGTTCACTGCCAACACTACATTAGACGGGTTACTGTTAAGTCCAATCAAATGCAGATTCTCACAGTCAACGACCAAACCATAAGGAACATCACCGCTTGTGGCAACTCGGATTTCCTCATCATCAGGGTCATCAATCCAATATACGTAAGGAGCAAGATAGACCCTCATCGGCTCGTCCTCTGTACCGTCTATAAAAGCCTCTGCCGCCTCTACAAAATCATTATAAACATACTCATATTTACTAGCCATCTCATCGCTCAGCGTTCCATCCACATAAATCGCCTTCTCACCAAGAGTAATCTGCTCTCCATTATATGTGATACTATCTCCCTCGAAAATAATCGGTTCATTTTGGTCTAACGAAACATAACCATCCACGTTCGCCATCTCCTCTTCCTTACTCTCTGACTCTGCAACAGTTGTCGCTACCTCCTGTATGACAGGTTCTTCTTGTCCGCAGGCTGATAAAACCAAAGTCAATACCAGCGTCATCCAAATCTTCCTTCTCACTCTCAATTCTGTCTCCTCCTTGTTGTCTAGAAATCACATAAATATTTTTACTTTTCATTGAAATTCTATCATTAATAATAAAAAAAATCATCTATCTCACATATATAATTTATTTTTTTGATTCATTATGTGATTTGTTTTATTTTTTGATAAAATACAATGTTTGCATTACATTTTAAACTAATTATTTCGTACTCTTTATTTTTAGGCTTTTTCGACAATATGATTATGCTATTTTGACGAAAATTTTATTACTCATTGAAATATTTTAATATGTATTATATTGTTAGAACATAGGAGGATTAATTGACATAATGCATTAACAATTTACATGCTGTATTCAAGAAAGGAGGCTTGTCTACAGTATTATCTTCTGACTTACATTTATAACTATTTACAATTTTACATTAACTTAGAAAGGGTTATTACTATGGCAAATGCAAGTAAAAAACATCGTTTTTGGGCAAAGCTTACTGCTTCCTTATTAGCTTTCACCCTAGTTCTTTCAAATGGTCATATTTCTGCTGATACTGTAAATGCAGCTGCAAGCTCTTCATCTACAGCAAGCACTACCAGAGTATCCGTTCACGACCCATCTATATTTTATGATTCAGCATCAGGCTCATACTATATTTATGGTTCACATATGGCGCAGGCAAAATCAAGCGATTTAAGAAACTGGTCTTATGTTGGTACGCAAGGCTATACCAACAAATCTATTTACGTTAGTGAAAATGTTGAAGGAATATATTACGTCCAGAACAAATTTAGCGGACTATATTTAGATATCGAAGATGGCTCCTCCGAAAACGGAGCCAATATCCGTCAATGGGATTACAACGGAAGCGATGCACAAAAGTTTAAGTTTGTATCAACAGGCGACGGATATTATTACATCTTAACAGGTGCTTCAGGTTATACCAAATGTGTAGATGTAGATTCCGGCTCCGCAGACGATGGCGCTAACATTATGCAATGGGAATGTTGGGGCGGCAATATGCAAAAATATAGAGTTGTAAAACAACCGGACGGAACCTATGCAATCCTAACCAATGCCTCTAATTGCAAATCCGGCTTAGATGTTTACGAATGGTCTACCTCAGCAGGCGGCAACATCACTCAGTGGAATTTCTGGGGCGGTGACTGTCAGAAATGGAATCTTATCGAAGCAGCCTCTAATAGTGGTAGCACAAAAGCATCGACTGGTGAACCTTTAGAGACAGCGCTTGCATCCTCTTTCCTTTGGGCAGGATATAATGACCAAGATTGTTCCGGTGGATATGCTGTATGGGCTCCTGACATCATTTACAACGCTAACTATGTATGGAACGACGGAAGCAAAGGTGCCTACATGATGTACTACTCTACATCATCTACCTACATCCGTTCTTGTATTGGATTTGCTGTTTCAAAGTCAGCAAACGGACCATTCTCCTATGTTGACACTATTGTATATTCCGGCTTCACCAAGGGGGATAATAATGTAACCACATCATCTTCCATAGGCACCAAGACGGTTAATACAAATTACAACAATACCAATATCCCAGCATTAATTTCTTCCGGTAAATTGAGCTCAGCCAGAAGCAGTTGGTTCAACTCAAATGGAAGCTATAATAATTCCTTATTCCCGAATGCAATTGACCCAACCTTAGTCTATGATGCAAGCGGAAACCTATGGATGACTTACGGTTCATGGTCTGGTGGTATCTACATTTTGCAGATTGATAAGACAACCGGTCTTCCGATTTACCCTAAGTCAAACAGCGGACAAACTGACGGTTACTTCGGAACTAGAATCGCAGGCGGATACGGACTTTCAGGTGAGGCTCCATACATCGTATACGACTCTTCTAACGGATATTATTATCTCTATGTAACTTATGGCTGGCTTGGTGTTGACGGCGGTTATCACATCCGCGTATATCGTTCTAAGTCCATTAACGGCACATACAACGATGCGTCCGGCAACACAGCTGTATATTCATCAGCCTCAATTGACCAGTCAAAATATGGTATTAAATTATTTGGTAATTATGATTTATCATCCTTTGATGGTGACGGCTATAAATCAGGCGGACATAACTCTGCCTTTATCGATACAGACGGACAAAGATATCTCGTATACCATACAAGATTTAACGGAGGCACAGAATATCATGAAGTAAGAGTTCACCAGCAGTTCCTCAATCAGGATAACTGGCCTGTAACTGCTGTATACGAATATCTTGGAAGCAGTATTTCAAAAAATGGATATAGTACAAACGATATGTGTGGTACTTATGAATTTGTAAATCACGGTAGAGATGCCGCTACTGCAAATGTCGGTATGTTAAAGAGTCAAAGCATCACTCTAAATTCTAACGGAAGCATTACTGGTGATGTAACAGGAACATGGTCATACACCAACAATTCCTACTACTGTCAGATGAAAATAGGAAACGTTACATATAAGGGTGTCTTCTTCAAGCAAAGAAATGAAGCTTCAAATCATAAAGAAGTTATGACCTTCTCTTTGATTGGCTCGAATAATCAGTCTATCTATGGAAGCAAGACTTCTAATGCCACTAGCTCATCAGGCTCTTCCTCAAGCTCTTCACTTGCAGGAACCTACTATTTAAAGAATGTTCATTCAGGTTTATATTTAGACGTTGAAAATGGCAGTGCCGATAATAATGCTAACATCCAGCAATGGGCATACAACGGATACGATGCGCAAAAGTTCCAGCTTGTAGATGACGGTAACGGCTATTATCACATCCTAACCGGTGCATCAGGCTACTCTAAATGTGTCGATGTCGCCGGCGGTAAAGCCGCTGACGGAACCAACATCCTGCAGTACTCTTATAAAGGCTCTGCTAATCAGCAGTTCCAGCTTGTACTGCAGTCGGATGGTTCTTATGCAATCTTGACCAGAGCAAGCAACTGCACTTCCGGCCTTGACGTTTACAACTGGAGTACAGAGTCAGGCGGCAACGTAAATCAGTGGAATTTTTGGGGCGGCGCGTGCCAGAAATGGTATCTTGAAAAAGTTAATTAATGTAATTTCTTAATACAAGAAGGGCTGTCGCACTAAACAATGAGTGCAACAGCCCTTATACATAGACCACTATAAACATTTTTTGATCTCGCATTCATATTAAACAATACAAGAAGTTGTTTCGACATAATATTTTATTATCTTTCATTTTTCTCACATTTACCGTATAATATTTTCATTGGATTTTTATCCCAAAATAGTTATTTGAGAGGTTTTTTATATGGTCAATATTCCATCAAAAGCAAAGCATGCCTATGATAGAAACAGTTTGGAAAACATTAACCAATCTACACATGGCATTTTGACAAACCAGAATATTACATCCATAAATCATCCACCTGTCGTTCAAAGCACTACCACATCAAATCATACCCCAAGTATGACTGCTTCAAATGCCGGTAGGACGACTGTAACTACATCTACGCCTCAGTTATCCAATATTGTAGTGCCTACATTACAGCATCCTATTTCTAAGGGACAGAAAGCTAATCTGTTTCAGACATCTGATGCTGTTAAAATCACTGCAAACTTTGGCTGGAATACCAGCAATAGCCAATGCGATGTAGATGTATCTGCCTTTTTACTTGGTGAAGATGGTAAGGTTATTGGAGATTCCTGGTTTGTTTTCTACGGGCAGGAAACAAGTCCTGACAATAGTGTTGTATTCAATGCAGCTGCACATTCAGACCGTGAAATCATTACCATTGATTTTAGCAGACTTAACCCTAGCGTTAGCAAAATTGTTTTCGTTCTTACTATCAATGAAGCATTTGAGAAACAGCTTAATTTTGGTATGATGAAGGATGCATATGTGCGAATCCTCAATGCTTCTAATTCAACCGAATTGGTTAGCTTCCAGATGACAGAGTATTATGATAATGTCATTTCCATGATGATAGGCGAAATCTACAAGTATAACAACAATTGGAAATTTAATGCAATAGGAAACGGCGTAACAAGGGATCTTGCAGGTCTATGTGATTTATACGGCGTTCAAACAATTTAATCGGAGGAATATATATGCTTACATTCGAAACAATTAATGAATTAACTTTAAAGGTGACAAGTACCGGAAATGATATACTCTTTACAAAAGCAGGTGCTTTCATCGGTGGTGACAATGCCGGTGGAAAGAACTATAAATTTGAAAAGGTTCTCCTTGGGCCACAGAATAACTTCGCCCAGGCAGCTTTAGGACAGTTCATGAGAAGAGTTACCGGAGAAAATATTCCATTAATGAAAGGTATGTTCAATGGCCCATCTGAAACCTATTATGCAAGTGCAAGTCAGCATGTTGTTATCTATAAGTTGGCAGTTGGAGAGGTAATTTCCGTTGAATCAGAAAACATACTTGCCTTTACTCAGGACTGTAAATATGATGTACGCTTTATCGGCGTCGGTGTACTTTCACAAAAGGGATTATGTACATCTACACTTACCGGTAACGGAAATAATGCTTATGTTGCTGTACTGTCAAACGGTAACCCTATTGTATTAAGCAATGTTAAATCTCAGAATACTCTTGTTGCCGATCCTGATGCTGTTGTTTGCTGGGTAAGCCAGGCAGGATACTGCGATCCTCAGGTTAATGCAGATATTTCATGGAAAAACTTTATTGGTCAGGCTTCCGGTGAATCCTACTTTTTTGAGTGGAATGCTCATCAGCCTGTAAGTGTTATCATACAACCAAACGAAAGAAGAGGCGGCATAGAGCTTACTGTCGACTAAACCAAAATGGCAGAGACACTATCATAAGTGTCACTGCCATTTTCTTATCTTATAAGCAATCCTTACTAATATCTAATACTGTTTCCAGTACTTTTTCAGAAAACAAATCTTCGTCACCAAAAATATATCTTTTTTCCTTTTCAAAAAGTGCAAGTTCCTTAGGCATAATAGAATAATCAGCCGCTTCCAGCATGGAAATATCGAACTCGCTGTCTCCTGCTGCAATCACAATTTCCGCTTCAAGTCTTGCTTTCAAACGCTGTATTGCCATTCCTTTACTAAGTTGTCTCGGTACCACATATACCTTAACACCATTGTTAAATACATCGACCACTTCCGAATTCAGGTGTTGTTTTAAATATGCTACTGTTTTCTCCGGCTCCGTGCTCTTTGTAAAAACAAAGAGTTCATTTAAAAATCTTATCTCAAAGGAAATACTTTCATCCAGCTTTAACAATTCTATACTTTCCAATAATTTATCTCTGCTTTCTTCAATCAGCCGAAGGGATTCCTGATACCATGCTTCATCTGACTCTCCGTCTACCAGCAATATACCACCATTACATACCAATGCATATCGAAATGCACCTGTTCCCAAGTCAATTCTCTTATATTGTTCTATGGTTCTTGTTGTAGTTGGAATCATCTCCACTTCTCTTCGTACACTACCTAGCAACTCATAAGTTCTATCTGTAATAAATGATATCTCTCTCCCCTGATATATCTCAACACATCTTTTATCGTCTCCTATATCATGCTTATAAGAATAAATTATCGTATTATCCAAATCAGAATTAAAAATAATCATCTCATAAAAAGGTGTGCAGCTTATCCATCTGCACACCTATTTCCTTTCTATTAGTTCTTACGATTTACAAAAAGCTTTCTTACCATATCTACAGGAATCATAGTCACTGCGAAAAGGATAATCGCAATCCATCCCTTAATTCCAAAAGGTACGCAACTAAACATGTTTCCAATCCATGTAAATACAGGAACCGGCACTAATGCTGCATTAACGATAACTGCCTGTACTGCAATAATTGTAACGAACACCTTCAGGAATCCTGTATTCTCATTGAAACCTTTGAAGATACCAAAGCCATCATCTCTTACATTAAATCCATTGAACAATGCTGCTACGATGAACAAAACAAAATATCCTGTCAAATGCTGTTCTTCTGTTTCAAATAAACCAATAAAGAACGGATGCTTTAAGTAGATAAAGCTCATTACTGTAGCCCATGCACCCATTACACCAATTTGAGCAGCCATCTTCTTACTTACAATGTTCTCATCTCTTCTACGTGGTGCTTCTGTCATGTATTTCTTAAGAGCAGGCTCATTACCTAACATAATTGCTCCCAAGCTATCCATTACAAGATTAACAAACAGTAAGTGAGTAACCTTTAATGGCTCTTCTACACCAAAGAATGGTGCAATCGCACTTACAACAACCGCTGCTACGTTAATTACCAACTGGAACTTACAGAACTTCAAAATATTATGATAAATCGTTCTACCATACCAGATTGCATCCTTGATTGACTTAAAGTTATCGTCCAGAATTACAATCTTACCTGCTTCCTTGGCAGCTTCAGTACCACTACCCATAGCAAATCCAACATCAGCTCTCTTCAAAGCCGGTGAATCGTTTACACCATCTCCTGTCATACCTACAACAAGGTTCATCTCCTGGCACAAACGTACCATTCTCGACTTATCTGTAGGTAATGCTCTTGCAATAACCCTAATCTGAGGAATAATCTTCTTTACCTCTTCATCCGTCATATCATTTAACTGAGCAGACGAAAGTGCCTTATCATCATTGCTTGTTAATAATCCTGCATCCTTAGCAATTGCAATCGCAGTCTCTAATCTGTCACCTGTAATCATTACAACCTGAATACCGGCTTTCTTAACCTCTTCAATCGCTTCCTTAGCTTCCGGTCTTACATCATCACGAATACCTACAAGTCCGACAATCACGATATCATCATGAATCTGATTTTCCACCATTTCCTTCTCAGAATATCCAAATGCAAGCACACGCATTGCCTTTGAAGCAAGCTCATCAATCTTTCTGTTCAGTACAGCCTTATCGATATCCTTTACCCTTCCATCTGCATCAAGGTACTTAGTTGCATTTGCAAGAAGCTTCTCAGGAGCTCCCTTATAAAATGTCTTATCAGCGCCACTTACTCTTGCCTGACTGAACTTATTTGCAGAATTAAATCCCTGACTACATTCTACCTTGTACTCTGTATTGGAGCTAAGAGCTAAAAATGTCTGTTCTCCAATAAATTTCATCAATGCCTGATCTGTTGCATTACCACCGATTACTCTATGAGATGCATCAAACATAGACTGTGTATTCTTACCAATTGCTAAATCCATCAATCCCTTAATCTGGCTATGCTTGCTTAAATCAGGAATATTAATAGAATTGCCATCTGCTGTAAAGAAGTCAACAACCTCTAACATACCCTTAGTAATAGTACCTGTCTTATCACTGAACAAAATATTTAATGAACCTGCTGTTTCAATACCTTCTGCTTTTCTTACAAGAACGTTATGATCTAACATCTTACTTGTATTCTGCATTAATACCAATGAAATCATTAATGGCAAGCCTTCCGGTACCGCACATACAATAATAACAATTGCCAAAGAAACTGCCTCAATAATATCCTTTATAATCTCTGCTGCTCCTATTGCGAAGTACTCTGAAATACCACCTGCCGAGATAATAAAGTATGCAAAATATAATATAGAAATAGCAATCGCACCAATATATCCAAATGTGGAAATCTGGCCTGCTAACTTATTCAACTTAACCTTTAGCGGTGAATCAGGCTCATCTTCCTGCATTTCTTCAGCCATCTTACCCATCATAGTCTTTAATCCGACTTTTCTGACATCCAAAATACCTTCACCATCAAATACTACTGCACCTCTAAATAATGAATGTGCATCAACGAATGTGTCTCCCGTAATATCATCTGCAAGCTGAAAAGCCTCTGTAGCCTCTGTCTTCTTACACTCTTCAGCCTCTCCGTTTAATGCTGAATTATCTACTCTTAAAGAACCTGATACCAATACACCATCTGCCGGTATCTTATCTCCTGACTGTAATAAAACCTTATCTCCAACTACTACATCATCGACATCAATGACAGTAACCAACCCACCACGATAAACCTTACACTGATCCTTCTTTGTGCTGTCCTTTAATTCGCGATACTTTGTATCACTTGCCACACCTGTCTTAGCCGAAACAAATGCTACGATAAGTACAGCTACAATAGTTCCCAAAGGCTCATAAATCTCTGCATACCCAAAGAAGAACATAACAATCATCAACGCTGCAATCGCCAACAAAATCTTAATCATCGGATCGCCAAATGTCTCTTTGAATTCCTCCCAAAAGGTGGTCGGCTCCGAATCCGGAATCTCATTTGAACCATATTTCTCACGTGATTCGAGAACTTCCTTGTCATTTAATCCATTATACTTCATAAAACTAATCTTCCTCCATCTTCATAACACACATAGAAGGAGAGGCTGCAAAGCATCTCCTTCTACCAGTATATTAACTCTTTTACATAGCTCATTAGATAAATCTGTTTGCTAATTCTCCAAGACCGGCATCGGTTGTTCCCTGTCCCATTGCATTGAACTTCCACTCGCCGTTATGTCTGTACACTTCACCAAAAATTAATGCAGTCATACCTGAATAATTATCTGTTAAGTTGTACTTACACATCTCATTGTTATTTCTGGCATCAATCAATCTACAGAATGCATTCTGAATCAAACCAAAATGCTGTTTTCTCTGAGCTGCCTGATAAATGTTAACTACAATAATGATTCTGTCATATTGCTCTGGAATCGCTGACAAATCAACTACGATCTGCTCATCATCTCCATCTCCGGCACCTGTCAGGTTATCTCCCATATGCTGTACAGTTCCTGTTCTGTGTCTAAGATTTCCAAAGTAAACAAGATCGCCCTTGTCTACAAGCTTTCCATTCTGCAACATAATTGCTGATGCATCACAATCAATCGGCTGTGGCTTTGGTGCAAATAAACCACCTCTAGGCTGAGGAGCCTCATCCCATCCTAAGCCGATGATAACCTTTGCCAATCCTGCGTTATCCTTTGATAAACTAACTTTCTGTCCTTTTTGTAAACTAATTGACATACTATTCCTCCTTATTTATGTCCTGCTCTCCACTGAAGCCCCCAGTTAAATGCCTGATCTAACTGTTGATGTCCCGGATAAAATTGAACAATCTTTTCAACACTAAATGTTTCATCATTAACATTTTCAAACAATGCCAAGCCACACATTCTGTCTGATGAATTAAAAGTATCCATCTTTACGATAATGTCTTCTGCTCCCGGATACTTAATCGTAACGGTCGCATCAGCCTGCTGCCAATTGGCAACACCTTCATAAATAAATGTATATACAAGAATTCTCTTAATCTCAGAAATACGATTGCCATCGATTCTTAAGTTCTCACCAGCAACCGCTGCTCCTGTTCTATCATCACCATCTAATGCAATATACGGCATACTTGACAAAGAACCAAATGCATTACCAAGTGCCTGAACAGTACCCTTTCTGCCATTCTTTAATTCATATAAGCATCCAAGGTCCAAATCAATGCCTGAATTACCACCAAACAGGCTTGCTAAAAATCCTTGCTTATTTGGCTTTGAATTCCAGTTTAAATTCACATGTATCTCACCAAGGCCTGAAGCTGCTTTCTTTTGCAGACTTACCTTTTGTCCCTTTTGTAAATTAATCGCCATAGTGCGCCTCCTAATTACTCAACGTCAACTCCATAGTTAGCACATAATGCAGCCAAACCACCCTGGTAACCGCTTCCGATCGCATTAAACTTCCACTCGCCGTTATTCTTATATAACTCACCGAAAACAGCCGCTGTTTCAATTGAGAAATCTTCTCCCAAATCATATCTTAACAGCTCTTCGCCGTTCTCTTCATTATATATTCTAATATAAGCATTATTAACCTGACCAAAATTCTGATGTCTTACCTCTGCATCATAAATTGTAACAGAGAAAGCAATCTTCGTAATATTCTCAGGAATTAATGATAAGTTAACTTTAATCTGCTCATCATCTCCATCTCCGGCACCTGTCAGGTTATCTCCCATATGCTGTACAGAACCTGATTGATGTGTCAAATTACCAAAGAATACAAAATCCTCTGACTTAGCAACTTTTCCTGAATCAGTTAACAAAAATGCTGCTGTATCAAGGTCAAATGCTCCACCTGTATCAAATGCATTAACATCCCAGCCAAGTCCTACTACTACCTTGCTTAATCCAGGATTTCCTTTTGTCAAACTAACCTTCTGTCCTTTTTGCAAACTAACTGGCATACTATATTCCTCCTTATGCTACGTCGATTCCATAATGTCCGCATAATGCTGCTAATCCACCCTGGAAACCACTTCCAATTGCATTAAACTTCCACTCGCCATTATGTCTGTATAACTCACCAACAACAACAGCTGTTTCAATTGAGAAATCCTCTCCTAAATCATATCTGATAAGCTCAGTATTGGTAGATTCATCCACGATTCTGATGAAAGCATTAGAAACCTGACCAAAGTTCTGATGTCTTGTCTCTGCATCATAAATTGTAACCGTAAAAGCAACCTTATCAATATTAGCCGGAATTGTGCTTAAGTCAATCTGAATCTGCTCATCATCACCATCTCCGGCACCTGTTAAATTATCTCCCATATGCTTAACTGCACCACTTACATGCTCTAAGTTACCGTAAAATACAAATTCCTTCTCTGTTGGACACTTTCCGTTCTCTCCTACCATAAATGCAGCAGCATCAAGGTCAAAATCTGCACCTGAATCAAATGCGTTTACATCCCATCCAAGTCCAACCATGATATTCTTCAATCCCGGATTACTCTTTGTTAAATCAACCTTCTGTCCTTTTGATAAATTAATTGGCATAACTAAATCCTCCTTATTATATATGTTTACTTGTTCGTAGGCATATGATACTTCTGATTGAACTCATTCTTAATTGCTTCGAGTCTCTTCTGGTCATCAATACGCTGCTTTCTTGCATTCTCCTGAATTCTCTGTGTCTCATCGATTCCGTTAACAATGGTCTTCCATGTTGTTTCAAGAGTTTCAATCTTAATTGAGCTTCCTGATGCCATTTGCGCTGTCAGCTTCGCCTGCTCAACAGTATTTCTTGCATTCTTAATCAGCATCTCATTTGTCTTCTCGTCCAATGCTGACATAGCCTCTGCCTGAATTCTCTGTCTCTTAAGCATAATCGCCTGTGCAAGTGCCTGTTTAAATACAGGAAGTGTAATAATGAATGCAGAATTAATCTTTCTGACAAGGTTGAGATTTGAAAACTCCATAGTCTTAATCATTGGAATTGACTGCATCGCAACCATCTCTGCTGTTCTTAAATCCTGTGTTCTCTGCTCAAGCATCATAAGTGCCTGCTCTAATGACTGAATTTCAAACTGAATGGAATTGTCTCCTGTAGCCTCAAAATCATTTCTTCTCTGCTGCAGATATGCCTCAATCTCACGACATCCCTGCTCACCGGCCAGAATATACTTTACCAATTGATGATAATAATTTACATTCGCTTCAAACATTGTATCAAGCTTACGATTTGTCTGCTTTATCTCTGATTCATACTGTTTAAGCTGTACATAAATTTTATCTACTTCTTCTCCCATGGTATGATATTTAGCTAAAATCTTATCTAACTGCTTTCTTAAGTTACCAAACAACTTTCCAAATAAGCCCGGATTTTCTTTGATTTCTTCAATATCAAACTTAGACATGATATCTCCCAAAACCTTTAGCATCTCGCTTGAGCCATCCAACTGAGCCATATTCATGCTATTCAAAACAACATCCGATGCCTTTGAAATCTCTTCTGCTGCAGCCGCACCAAACGAAACAATTGTCTCCATATTGTCAATCTCGATTGTGCTTACTAAAGCATCAACTTCCGGAGAATTAACCAGCTCTGCATTCATTTGCTGTCTGTCTGCCACAATGTCGTACTGTTCTACTACAACAAGCTCTTCCTTTGTCTCAGGAGTAGTCGTAACCTGCTGAGTATTTAACTTACTAAAATCCATTGCCATACGCTTTAACCTCTCTTTAACCTCTCTTAAATATTTTGTCTTTCCACGATGTACGCGTTGTTGATGATATCGCATTAAAGTCCGGAGTTACTAAGTCATATACGTATTCTCCTATTTGATGCTCTACCATCGTTTTCTTGTTATAATATTTTTCAATAGTCTGATAGCCCGTTGGGACATAATAAACTATATCAAAGCCTAATAAATTAAGAAATGCCATTAATATGGTATCTTCCAAGGATATACTTTCCTCTACCGTATTAATATATATCACCTTAGGGTTCACCTTAGTGAAATCAAACTTCTGAATCATTCTGACGATTTCTTTATTCATATTCAGTACCGTAGCGACTATGGTATATTCCGTTCCATTCTCAAATGTACCTTTAATAATCTTCTGGTCAATCAATATCTGCAGCTTATCCAAAATATGTTCCTGCATCTCTTCCCGCAACAATCCATACTGATACTGTGAATGATTCTTTATCTTTTCTCTTTGCAGCTTTCCGTTTTTATAGAAATCTGTTGCTACTGCCTTTATTGGATTTGGCTCTGTCGACTTAATATACTGCGGAGCTTTTATCACCAAAGTATCTGCCGTAATCAACCCCTTTATGGAAACCCAGTAATTTTGCACATTGCCATCCTTAACACCACATATCTTAGAATAAATAACAGGTAAATTAACATTATCGTTATCCGTACTAAAGCTTGGTCTATACTTCATTTCCTGATTCCAAAGGATTGCTATCTCTTCATACATTGTCTGTAATGTAATGGCATTGGCTTTACCATACTGCTGGTTCCTGTAAATCCCGGAATTCTGATACATCAGCGTATCCAGCTCTCTCTCCGCATGGTATGCTGTAGTTCCAATCTGAAGTTCCGAATTCTGCTGAGGAAAGTGATTCACCTGCAACGATATACCATAGCTGACTTCATACAAAAGTCCATCATCCAAAATACACTTTGTATTCAGATTCGGATTCAATATCAATACATCAATCGGAAGCCTTGATAAAAACTTCATGAATAAAGCTTCATTGTCATTCTTACATCCACCCATATAGATAAAACAGGCTATCTCTGGCAGCTTCCAATTCGAAAACAGACTTTCCTGATAACGTTTCAGCCAACACAAAATATAAACCGCCTTATTACTCAGCTTATTGACTGTCATCTCCGTCTTCTTTGATTCTTCAAGTAAAACATCTACGAAGCTTTTTACCATAATGCGCTGCAGTTCAATATTGGCAGTATACTTAATGTTAGACTGTAAATCCAATATTAACTGGTCATACTTGGTATAATTACCTCTTTTAATCTGCGAAATCTCCTCCATCGACGGATTTTCTATCTGATTATCTACTACTACTACTTTTCTCTTATTATTTTTTAACTCTAAATAAAACTGGTATAACTCATTTAAATATGTAACCTTATCCTCTACACCATTTAGACGTATGAATGCATTATAGAAAAAGTTTGTATCATTCCCTCTAAGCTGGAGACTGGTTCTAATATCCTCAAGCCCCTTCCCTTTTATCCATGCATTCGTACAGTTTGCTATACCCGGCTTAATACCATACAATCTCTCATTGTTAAAAGCTGTCTGAATCTCAGTTCTTACAAACTGCAGATTAAAATCCGACGGAAATGCTGTCATATTTGCAATACGTAATTCTCTGGAATACTCTCCATCTCCATCCAACTGCAAATACTGACTGTCTCCTGCATATTGCAAAAGAACAATATCGCACCCCGCACTACTCAGCACACGAAATAATAAAAGCTCATAGTTTGAAATCGCTCCCTCATATAATATCTTAGGAACCACATCATTCCCCAACTGATTCACTACTCTCTCAAACTTATAATATAACCAGCACATAAATTTGATGTATGCATTCTTCAGCATATTGTCATTTTTGCCGGAACTTCTTAGATTATCCAACGTTTCATAAATTGCTTTTGTCACGCTGCCTCTTTGAAATTCTGTCATTCTCGGGAGCCACTTCTTAAGACTTTCATCGATAAAACGCTGCTCCAGGGAGAAGTTCAATCCCATAACCTCTTCAAAATAAGACAAATTCTTCTCATCAGGGTTCGGAATACGCCCCTCTATAACAGCGCCTGTACTTCTGGCCGCCTGATAATATTTTATAATAAATTCTTTTATCTGCTCGTTGTATCCGTTTATTCTGTAAAAAAATACGCCTTTGCTCCTACGCTTGCTTAAATCTGCAAAGAAATCATTTAAATCCTGAATTTCAATATGATTCAGCATATATATCTCCTCAATTAATATCTGTTCATTTTATGCTTATGCATAACAAAGCCTAATCCGGCTCCAACAAATCCGCCAATTATATGTGTCAGATTAGAAACATTATCCTTTACAAACAATCCATCATATACCTGCTGACCTATATAAATGATTGCAACCAACACCAACGTAAGCGGCACTGTACCTTCCTTGAAGCTGGTAAATGGTGACAATAAAATAAAGGCAAACACTACTCCACTGGCACCTAATAGCTGAATATTTGGGAAAAAAATACAGTTAATCACCCCTGTTACCAAAGCTGTTGATAATATTACAAATAGTAAATTGGATGAACCATACTTTTCTTCCAAAAGTGGACCAACAACCAATAACAATGTCATATTTCCAATGAAATGCTCCCAACTGGCATGTCCTATGACATGACCAAATAACCTCAGATATGTTAATGGATTCAACCATGATGAACGGTATACGCTAAACAACAAATTATTCGTAAAGCCTCGTGTAATCCAATCAAGCCCTAATGCGACTAAACACAATATTGCAAAACTTATCACCACAGGTGAGTTATATGATAAACGTAACTTTTTCTTATTCTCCATTGTCTGTCTCCTTTTGATGCAACACGCTTTCATTATAACATTTTCCAGTTTCATTACAACCACTTTTCGTCATATTAACGAAGAGCAAATACGTAATTTATGAATTTTTAATAAATGTAACCAATAATGATTCCCTACGTAAAACCCTTTATAAATGTATTAATACTCTCATAACCGACTGCCAGATTAATATTCTGTCCTTCATCCATACCTGCCGTACTGATGCCAATTACTTCACCGTACATATTAAGGACTGCTCCACCTGAACTACCATGAGAAATAGGTGCAGTAAACTGAATCATGTCCACAGTATCAATTGTTCTGAATCCTGAAATAATGCCGTCCGATACAGAATTAAACAATCCAAGCGGACTACCAATTGCTACTACTCTTTGTCCTCTTACCAGTCCTGTCTCTCCCTTGTATACAGGAATAGCCTTTAACTGCCTCTGAATTCGAATGACCGCCAAATCCAGAACCGAATTATACTTAATTACCTCATCTGTCGCATATACTTTATCATCATCCTCAATCTTTATGGAATAATATCTTCCGCCACATGCAACATGATTATTTGTTAATATATATCCCTGACTTCCTATCATGATTCCTGAACCCGTACCTATAACCTCACCATTGGCGCCATGCTTTGCAATCAACACCACCGAGGATGCCAGCTGTGCCAATTCCTCATAGCTTCGTTCTCTTCTCTCAGTTGTCTGCCTTACAGAACCCACTGTACCTACCCGAGAAGCTGACTGTCTTCTATGATGTTCCGGAATCGTAACCTTAATATTACCAGTAGTATCTACCGGTCTGTTAACCGCGTTACTACTACCCTGACTGCTCCCAGATGTATTACATGCTCCCGAGGAATTTACTGCCTGCTGAATGCGCCTTACTACAGTTGGTCGACAATATTGGGGCAACTCTACCTTTCCCCAGTCTCCAATCGTTACCTTACGAACATTATTCTCAAACAAACCACTATCAATATCATTTGTTGTTTGCAGGAGCATTACATCAATTCCCATTTTGGAAACCATATACCAAAACAGCATCTCCTGCTTCTTCTCTACATTACCGGTGACAAGCTTATAGCACTGATTGGGCTCCCACCTGAAATCCTCATCACCAAACACCTGATCCATCCAGAATAGAACTTTTACTATAAAATTCTTCATCATGGAATCGCTGGCATTAGGGGACATCTTAAGATACATACTTTGTCCCATCTTACATATTTCAGATAAAACCTTCCTGTAATCTGCACTACCACATGCCCCGGCTCTGGTACGAAGTTCTAATTTACCGTTGGCATTCCACTGTTCATAACAATTGGTATAAAACAAGATATCATTCTGAGACATAACACCATTCAGTGCATTGATGCGCTTATAATAGACATTTCCATTCAACATATGCATGCCAAGCCCTTTATCTACCTCTGACACATCATTCGTGTATGTTGCAGTCACTCCAAGCATAGCCACTAAACATACATCCTTGCAGCCGTTATTTAAGACACCCTTTACATTCGCATATCCGGTTATAGTATCTACATTCATCACATTATAGCGAACTTGAAATAACTGTTCCATCTGTCTCATCCTATCCTTTGTATATCATATCAAACTCTACACAACATTTTACCACTTTACCCCAGTAAAATCCACAATGTTTTCATTGAATTCCCCTCATTTTAGTGCTACAATTAATCCCATTAGTATATTAGGAGATTTACCATGAAAGATTCTGTCATTTATTATTCGGTCGGTGCATTATTATATTGTCCGGCCAATAACCAAAGTATTGTTTCGTCCATAACCTCTGAACGATTCGGTCATAAATTTTCGTTAGCTCTTTGTCTTGAAGATACCATTGATGATGAACATGTTGAAGAAGCTGAAGCAATTATGATTCAATCCTTAAATTCTATCTATGAATACAGTCATACTGCATCCTTCTACATTCCCAAGATATTTATTCGTGTAAGATATGCTGAACAAATTATTAGAATATGTAGCAATCTCGGACCAGCTTTATCTATTATCCAGGGCTTTATTGCTCCCAAATTTGACTTAACAAATGCCGACGAATATATCAGGGTTATTACAGATATTAATCAACAATATCCACAGACAATCTACATAATGCCAATTTTTGAAAGCCCGGCTCTTATTAACCTTCAGCAAAGAATACCTCTTCTTTACACACTGAAGGAAAAGCTGGATTCTATCGAGCCATATGTTCTTAATATCAGAGTAGGCGGTAACGATTTAAGCCATATATACGGGCTTCGCAGACATATAAACGAATCCATTCATAACATGAAACCCATAGATTCTATTTTCTCAGATATTATTACGGTATTCGGCATAGACTATGTAGTTTCCGGTCCGGTCTGGGAGTACTACAGCGGCACTGAATGGGCTAACGGTATGACAAGAGAGCTGCAAGAAGACATTCTTTGTGGCTTTATTGGTAAAACCGTAATTCATCCTAATCAGATTGAGATTGTCAATTCTGCCCTACAGGTATCCCGCACAGATTATGAGGATGCCAAATCCATTCTCGACTGGGACAAATCAATGAGCAATCTGGTATTAGGCAGCATCACCAAAGAAAGGATGAACGAATATAAAACCCATTCTAACTGGGCATTCAAAACATTACTGCTTGCAGAGTATTATGGAATCAAAGAATAATACTATTCACGTAATTATGTAGCATTTTGTTTTATGATACATATTCAAAAAGCACCGGAAAATCCGGTGCTTTTGTAATTCCTATCCTAAAACACTCTTGACTTTGGTATCATACTCTTCTCTTGTAATGATACCCATCTCAAGCTGCATCTCTATTTTTCTAAGAAGCTCATAATTATCCAGCTTCTTCTGCGCGTTATCCAATTTAACCTTATACTCTTCCGCAGTTATAATATCCAGCTCCAAAGCTTTATCCAGCTTAGTCTTTTCTGCTTCAAAAACAGTAAATGCTTTCTTTTTCTGTTTCTCTTCAGTCGCCTGCTTGATCTCTGCCTGCTTTAATTCAATCTGCCCGTTAATCTCTTCAAGCTTCTCTAAATCAGGTTGTATACTTTCAAGCAATTCTCTAACATTAAAGATATCTCCACCCTGACATGTTCGAACATATTCAACATACTTCTTTCCTATTTCTGCGTATGTTGAATTCAGATTCATCTCAATCACAGATTTCTGTACATTCAGGCTTGCCAATTCACTCTGTTCCTTTGTTGATGAGTAAATTGAGGTACCAACTGACTTTGCTGAGCTAATAACACTTTCTCCTACACTTTTGACCGTTTTAAACATATCCATAGTATTCCTCCATTCATAATACCTAATTAATAGTAACCAATTATCACCCTCTCAATCTGTCATCACAATATCTTTTGTATTGTCACACGGTGAATAACTAAAAAAATCATAGCATGTTTTTGTGAGAATGTCATAGTTTTTCCATTGTTTTAAGGAATACTTTATGAATACTTTATAAAGTTAACAAATAATTTTCGGAATTTCTATGTATGAGACTGTTTTCCTGCCTGTATCCATACTCCAGTCAGTTCTTTTTCCTAATATTTTATTCAATGCTATATTAGGAATATTTACATCGGCTGCCAGACAACTCATCTGTAAGCCTCCCGACATTCTGGTATTTATTTCTAACAGATATGGTATATCATCCTTTATCTTAAACTGTATATTACAAGGATACTTTAGTTTAACCTTCTCCATAACCTTTCTAGTCATGTTCAAAATATGCTCATCGAAATCTACGTATTCATGTCTGGCATTTCCTTTTACTCTCGGAATTGCAATCAAGCCATCAGATGTATCCAAACAATCTACACTGATTTCATCTCCCGGCAGATATGGCATAACCATCAAATCATCAAACTCTCCTTGCTCCTTTAAGACCTCAACAAGCTCATCATAAGCAACGTCCGATCCCGGATACATTCTGAGCTTGGCGAACTTATCAACCTTATCCACAATCTTTCTGAAGCTCATTCCACCCTCATCACGAACAAATTTGATGCAGATTCTATCATGATTTTCCTTCAAAGACTCGTATGCCTTTTCAAACGAATTAACATCATTTACCAAATGATACTCCGGTATCTTCACACAATCCAGGTCTGCAAACAAATCATAAGCCTTTACCTTATCATTTAGTATCTCTATCGTCTCATAATCATCCACCATTACCCTGGTCTGAATACTCTCAAATCTTGCTCTGTTCTTACTAATCTCAACCATCTTCCTACGCGGAACAAATACATCTATCTTATGTTCCTTACAAAACGCAAGACAATATTCTATATACTCTTCTCCATCAAGCCTTGGCTCCTCATACCATTCATCACATACGAGCTGTATAACGGAATCCTTCTGCGTATTACTTCCAATTACATATACCTCTTCCGAATCCTGTTTCATTAACTCAATTAATCTGTACGAGGTGCTAAACCAATGATTAAACCATACTCTTACCACAATATTCTCCTCACTATGCATCTGCCATTTTCTTAATAATTCCACATGTTCTGTAATGTACCAGTTCATGATACTCTACCGGAACCTGTTTTTCCTTTGCCAATCGCACAATATGTGCTAATTCTTTACTATCCTTATAGCGCGAATCAATCAAAACCTTCCACGGAACTCTTCTAAGTAATACCCTCGTTGTTTCTCCAATTCCCGGCTTAATTAGATTGATATCCTCTACTCCATACTCCTGCGCCAATGCTCTGACCTCATCAATTCCATAACCTTCCACAATCGTCTGCGACACAAATGACTCTTTCACAAAATGCTTTTCAATAGCATCAATAAACTGATACGATAAATCTGACTCTGCCAGTTCTCCATAGTACACCGCTCCATGGAAATCGTCCTTACCAATGATGTCATCTCTCAAATATGTTCTACTTACCAGACCTGATACGGTACAGTTCAGGCAGGAGCTCGGAATCAGAATATCCTCATGCGTTCCGCACAACTCTGTTACATTAGCCGGATCCGCTATTACTGCAATGTCTGAAGAAACGCCTTCGTATTGCTCTAATTCCTTCTTTAAAACGTTTAAAATGGCTCCTTTTCCAATCCATCCGTCAACAAAGAGCAATTCCTCCTTCGAATGGTTCTGCAACAAATACTTCATTGCATTATGATCGATACCTCTTCCTCTAATAATGGAAATGGAATAATGCATAACATCTATGTTATATTTAAATTTCATATATCGCTTGAGTAAAATTCCCACCGGAATCCCTGCTCTTGCAAGAGAAACCAATACTACATTTTCTCCTTTGCTTTTTAAAATCTTATCCGCTAACACCCCTACTGCATTAGCAACCAGCCCGGCATATGCTTCCAATGATTCCTGATATACTCTCATATACTTCTCTGTTGGAACATACTCTATAGGAAGCATCTCACAATAATGCTTCCCTGCCTGAATCAAACGCTCTCTTTCTTCTGTTGACTGTGGTTCTACCATCCCTGTGATATCCTTTAACAACAGGATCACATCTTTATCTGAATACGAACTTTTCATTATTATTTCCACCTTATTATCGTAACGTTGTTATTATGATTCATCTCTAATGCTGCCACCAAATCATTCAATCCGGCATTACTATTTTCATATGCATCCGTAACAATCAAAACAGTATCATATGCAGCAATATCATAAATAAATGTTCTTCTGTCCTCAGCATAAACACTTCTTAGCTCATATCTGCTATGTAGCGGATATCCTGCATCCTTACTAACCGCAATCGGACTTCTGGTTGTCGAATGACATTTGACGTCGTGTCCCATATCTTCAAGCTGCTTGGCTACAAATATTGCAGGATACATACACTCCTCCGTTCCAATTACCAGACAACTCCTGCCACAAATAACATTTGCTTCCTTCTCTATCTGCTGCCATAAATAATCACATGCCTGCTGATAATCCTTTCCACTTACAAGGCGCCTGCCGTTTATATAGCCCGCCATTTCCTTTATTCTAATATCCGTTGCCGGTGTGTATTCATTTATATAGCATCCATCACACTCATACTGCTCTGCAATATCAGAATATGCAGAATGGTCTGTTTTCACCAGATAGTGCACATCAATATTCTGAAGTCTGTATCGCTCTAATGCCTCTGCGTCCATACCATTCAGTAAAGATGCAACCGCATAATTCATCTTTCTATCATATGTGTCATTTATAATATCAATGATTTTCATAATTGTATTGCCGGTTGTAACCTCATCCTCCGCAAATACAATTCTATCAATCTCATTTATTACCTTATCTAAATCTGTCTTAAGCACTTTTTGCTCTGTAGCATGACTATGAGATTCACTAAAATACAGATACTCTACCTCTTCTATTGCCTCCCGGGTAGTCTGCATCAACAAGCAATCCATTGTAACTGCAAGTCTTGCACCGATTGCAGTTGCCGTCTCAGCGAAGCCTATTACCAGCAGTCTCTCTCCCTTATACTGTTCCCGTACCTTAGCTGCAAGCTCGTCAAACATTACAAGAGTTTTCTTGGCATATGTTGGTATATGCTTTGCCTGCATACTGTTAACAACCAAATAACTCCTTTTATTATTATTCTCTCTCTTGGCTACTCTAACCAATTCCTTTTCTGTATACAAATTACTCCCTCCAAAACGAATATTTCTCTTTATCTTTTCAGGTGTTAAATATCATCAGCAACAAATAAACCAATATATGATATATCTCCCTACAAAGTTAATATTTTATTATATATTGAGAATTTTCGCAAGAGTTCCTACTAGAACGATTGTCTGGTTTCATCTGTTGTATCACCAGCTCTGACTATTCTACCGTTACTGATTTTGCCAAGTTTCTAGGCTGATCCACATCCAGTCCTCTGTAGGAGGAAGTATAGTATGCCAACAGCTGCAAGAGAATCGCTGCTGCAAATGGCGCAAACACATCATCACTTGCAGGAATTATCAAATGTTCGTCACAGATACCATTCTCAATTGTCGCAGTATTTCCCTCCTTGGTAACCAAAATCACCATAGCGCCCCTTGCACGCACTTCCTTCACATTGGAAATCATCTTAGCCAATACATCCGACTGAGTTGCAAGCGCAATTACAGGTACTCCCCCTGTAATCAACGATAGTGTTCCATGCTTCAACTCTCCTGCTGCATATGCCTCAGAATGAATATAGGTAATTTCCTTTAGCTTAATAGAACCCTCACAGGACAATGCATAATCCAGACTTCTGCCTATAAAAAACAAGTCTTGGGCAGGAGTTAATCGCTTGCTCAATTCCTTCATCTTATCCTTCTGTTCTAACACCTTCTCCATCAGCTCTCCTACCTCACTCAACCCTTTCATATATTCCGAAATTTCCTTCTCTGTCTGTTTTCCTGTCACATACGCAAAACGAAATGCCAACAGATAAAAGGCTGTTAACTGTGCCGTATACGCCTTCGTACTGGCTACCGCGATCTCTGGTCCTGCATGGGTATAAAGTACATAATCGGATTCTCTTGCAATAGAGGACCCCTTTACATTCACGATAGCTAATGTTTTTGCTCCTTTTTCTCTTGCCAAACGCAATGCTGCAAGCGTATCTGCTGTTTCGCCTGACTGTGAAACTACGATAACCAATGATTTCTCATCTAATATCGGATCTGCATAGCGAAACTCCGAAGCCACCTCAACATTTACCGGAATCCGAAGCAGTCTTTCCATCAAAAGCCTTCCCATCATTCCCGCATGCATTGCAGTTCCACATGCAGTTATAATGATGCGGTTAGCATTCAAAAATACCTCATCAGCAATCCCGTCCTCCCCAAAATCAGGCAACCAATACTCACCCTTTTTCAATCTTGGTGCAAATGTTCTGCGAATCGCCTCCGGCTGTTCATGAATTTCCTTTAACATATAATGCTTATATCCGTTTTTCTGCGCCGCTGACATATCCCAATGAACGCTCAACATCACAGGACTAACTGCAATTCCATCCAAATCCGTTACTGTAATGGTGTTTTTCGTAACCTTTGCTACCTGAAATTCCGGAAGGACAAAATACTCCTTAGAATAGCGAAGCAATGCCACCATATCCGACGCTACCACAGAGCCTTCCTCAGAGGAACAACATACCAGTGGGCTTCCCTTACGAATACAGTAAATCACATCCTTTTGGTCAGCAAACATGATGCAGAAAGCATATGCTCCCTCCAGTTTTCCCACTGCTATTCGCAATGTTTCCAGTGCATCACCATGGTATAAGGAATCTAATAGCATCGCTGCAATCTCCGTATCTGTCTGTGATACAGGAATACGCCCCGTCTGCTCTAATTCCTTTGCCAATTCGTGATAATTCTCAATAATACCATTATGAATCAATGTCACATTTCCACACTGATGCGGATGTGCATTTACCTCAGATACTCCACCATGTGTTGCCCATCTGGTATGTCCGATACCACAACCGGACTCCATTCTCACCGGAAGCTTATTTTCCAGTCCTGCCACCTTTCCTACGGCCTTCACTACCTCAATACCATGCTGTGTAAAGCAAGCAATACCTGCACTGTCATAACCACGATATTCCAGCTCTGCCAACCCCTTAATCAACTCCTCCTTCGCATCCAAATATCCACAAAATCCTATAATCCCACACATAATTATTCTCTCCTCTTAATTTATTTTCGAATAAGCACCTCGTGAAGTTCCTTCACTCGGTCGCGTTGCTCGTCAAAGTATGAAACAAACATTTATATGTAAACATATATGTTTGTTTCACACCTTGACTATGCTTATTCGCGCAAAAAAAGATGACTTGAGACTTCTCAAATCATCCTTTTCTTTCGTAAAACTTTTATTTAGTTCTCGCTATAAATGACTGTTAAATCCGGGTGAAGCTGTAAGATAGAAGCCGGAACCTCAGGAGTGATAGGTCCAAAGAATGCCTTCTCCACGATTTCCTTCTTGCTCTTACCATTGGCAATTAAGAGTACCTTCTTGGCACTCATGATGCCACCCATACCCATTGTTACTGCCTTTCTAGGTACATCTGCCTCAGATGCGAAGAAACGTGCATTTGCTTCTATAGTTGAAGGGTCAAGCTCTACTACATGAGTAGCCTTCTCAAAATAAGAATCAGGCTCATTAAAACCGATATGACCATCTAAACCAATACCAAGTAACTGAAGGTCAATACCACCTGACTGCTGAATCAAAGCATCATATGCTTCACATTCCTTCTGAAGGTCTGCTGCACAGCCATTAGGTACATTCGTCTTAGTAATATCAATGTTAATCTTAGTGAAAAGATTTGTATTCATAAAGTAACGATAGCTCTGGTCATTTGTTCCGTCTAAACCAACATACTCATCTAAGTTAATAGAAGAAACCTTCGAGAAATCAACCTCACCCTTTTCACACTTCTCTACAATCTTCTCATATGTTCCAAGTGGTGAAGAACCTGTTGCCAAACCTAATACACTGTTTGGCTTTAATACTACCTGTGCGCAAATCATTGCAGCTGCCTTGCAGCTAAGTTCATCGTAATTGTTTACCTTAATAAAGTTCATTGTAATTCCTCCTTGTTTTTTCGAAGAAAAAATGCCTGCCCGATTTTGTAGGCAGAGGAATTTTCTCTCCCTTGTATTCTTAAAATTTGTCTTTGGTTATCGATTATTATACTCTCTCTATTACTGTCTTGGCATCCTTTACAATGCAGTTTGCAGGGTATACACCACGCAATGCTGTTAATGGATATACAGAAGTATTCTTACCAATCACAGTACCCGGATTAATAACAGAGCCACATCCAACATCGGCACCATCCGCTAAAATACCGCCAATCTTTCTAAGACCGGTCTCGTAATCCTGATCTCCATGAATCACTACAGGCTTACCATCTGACTTCAGGTTAGAACAAATTGTACCTGCACCTGTATGTGCCTTATTACCCAATACCGAATCTCCAACGTAATTATAATGAGGAATCTGTACCTTATCCAGCAATACACAGTTCTTTAACTCTGAAGAATTACCAATAACACAACCCTCACCCGTAATCACGCTTCCACGGATAAATGCGCCAGGACGCACCTCCGTATTAGAACCAATAATCGCCGGAGCCTCGATGGTAGCTGTCGGATAAATCTTAACATTTTCTCCAACCAATACACCATCCGCAATCAGGGTATATCCCGGGATTCCCTTTTCAATTAAATCTAAAATATATCCCTTAATCTTTGGAAGCATCTCCCACGGATACTCACTTTCCTCAAATAACGCCACTAAGTATTCCGGCTGTGAAGCATAAAGCTCCTTTGTCTTTACTAACTTATTCAACGCAGTGTCCTCCTTCCATAATTGCTTTCACAATCATCTCTACATATTCTACACACATCTCCTGTGTTTCACTTTCTACCATAACACGGATAACAGGCTCTGTACCACTCTGTCTGAGAAGCGCTCTTCCCTTCTTATTGATGAGCTTCTCTACTTCATCCTTTGTCTTGAGCACATTCGCATCTGCTAATACCACTGCCTTATCCTTAACTCTCACATTCTGTAAGTGCTGAGGATAGAACTTAATCGGCTCTGCAAGCTTTGCCAATGAAGTCTTTGAATCACAAATCTCCTCTGCAAGCATAATCGCTGTCAGAATACCATCTCCGGTAGTCGCATACTTCTTCATAATGATATGTCCTGACTCTTCACCACCGATAGCATAGTTATTATTCTGCATACACTCATACACAAAACGGTCACCCACCTTGGTCTGTACACACTTGATACCAATCTCCTCAAGACTTGCCACAAAGCCACTATTGGACATAATCGTAGTGACTACTGTATTATCCTCCAATGTACCTCTCATCTTCAATCTCTTTCCAAGAATGTAAATCATGGCATCACCATTTATTTCATTTCCATTCTCATCTACCGCAATACAACGGTCTGCATCACCGTCAAAGGCAAAGCCAAGGTCAAGATGCTTCTCCTTCACCAGCTTCTTCAATGGCTCAATATGTGTGGAACCACAGCCTTCATTACAATTCAAACCATCCGGCTCATCACCAATCACATAAATCTGCGCGCCAAGTGCACTAAATACCGCACCTGCAATATTCCAAGAAGCACCATTTGCACAGTCCAAACCGATTCGCAGATTCTTGTATGAATTAGATGCCAAAGAAATTAAATATCCGATATAACGATTTCTACCTGCTGAATAATCATGAATACAACCAATCTTCGACTTCTGTGCCAGCGGTAAATCATCCCCTGTAACTCCAAGCGCCTTCAAGTCTCCATCAATGTAAGCTTCAATCAAAGCAGCTGTATCATCATCCAGCTTCTCACCATAAGCATTAATTACCTTAATACCATTATCATAATAAGGATTATGAGATGCCGTAATCATAATACCACAGTCAAACTCATCCTTACGAGTCACATAAGAAACCCCTGGTGTAGTAATAACATGAAGCATATAAGCATCTGCACCGCTGGCTGTAATACCTGCAACAATCGAATACTCTAGCATATAACTGGAACGTCTTGTATCCTTACCAATGACAATACGAGGACGATAGCCCGGCTTTGTACAGCCTGACAGCTTTGAAGAATAATACCAACCCAGAAAACGTCCAACGCGATATGCCTGCATGGAGGTTAAAGTAACATTCGCCTCGCCACGGAAGCCATCTGTCCCAAAGTACTTATTCACTCTTGGCCCATTCGCCGGTGTACGATTAATCTCTATCTTATCAAGTAACAGTTCATCTGTTGATACGCTGAAAATCTCCGCAAGCTGCAACACCTTATCAATCTGAGGAAGTGCCTGGTCCATCTCCCACTTAGAAATGGACTGTCTTGAAACACCAAGTGTCTCTGCCAGCTGCTCCTGCGAAATATCAGCAGCATTTCTTAACTGTATGATTTTCTGTCCGATTGTCATATGCGTTCTCCTTTATTTTACTACGAACTACTCTATTATGTGATAATTATAACAACATCTATATACCCTTTCAAGCAACTTTACTCCTCTTTTTTCGCAACCCAAAGTTGCGTTTTAAAGTTTTTTTGTCCTTTTCGAACCTATAAATCATTATTTTTTGTAAATAAATGGTTTTTGTGTAAACTTTGATTTACAAATTTCTTTTTATTTTCTTCACACAAAAAACGCATACCGGCATGGTATGCGTTTTGGTTTATTCTATTTCTACTTTTTCATCATTCCCGAAAGAACATCCACACAACAATCCAATCCCAAAGTTCCACTATCTAAGCAGATATCGAAATTCTCCATATCGCCCCATTTCCAACCTGTATGTGTGCTATAGAAATCACTACGCCTCTTGTCTGACTTACGAAGAAAATAATCTGCTTCATCCTTTGCCAGCTTCTCTGTTTCAATTGCACGTTTCATACGATAATCCTTATCTGCACGCACAAATACCTTTAAGCAGTCAGTTCTGTCCCTAAGGATATAGGATGCACATCTTCCTACAATAACACAATCCTCTTTCTCTACAATCTCTTCAATCAGCTTCTTCTCTTCTAAAAAAATTCTTTCTGCCAAAGACAGATTGGTTCTTCCCTTCTGACTTCCACCAAAGGCAGTCTGTGACAGGTTAAAAATACTACTTCCCGGAGCCGTTTCCTCGAGCTGTTCCACATAGATTGCAGGTATATCAAGTCTCTTTGCCACTTCAATTAAGAGATTTCTGTCATACAAAGCAATCCCCAGCTTCTTGGCAACACGCTTACCAATCTCATTACCGCCACTTGCAAACTCTCGTTCCATTGCAATAATCTTATACATAGCGCACGCTCCTCTCTATCATCTTGTTACTCTATCTGTTTATTACTTTATTTTCCGACTTCTCACTATATTTTAGCACAATTCAGGAGAGAAGTATATATTTGAAATTATCTAAGATAACATACTGCACACCGCACCTGCAATCGAACATGTCGGAAGTCCAAGTAACATTCCCACTAATGATGCCTTAATATGGAACCAATAATCCTGATAATCCTCTATCATATCCTCCGTGCCCGATATACGTACTTTCTTTTGAGTACCTCTACTACCCTTGGCTTTTCCATCTCTTCTATCAAGCCCATCTTAGCTACCCTATGAATAATATTAGGCGGATAGCTGTATATTTGAGCTTCTAATGGCTTTTTCATTGACAACAAAATAAGTACTGTAAATATAAAACATAATACCAATGCTTCTACTAAAAATATTATCATTTGAATCCCTCCCTTTTGTCCTGTAATACCTTTGTAGTTAGTTTTAACTAACTACATTGTACAACTATCATTCTTTTTTGTAAACAAGTAAAATGAAACTTGCTTCTGTGAAGCACTTCATCATATTCCGCTAAAATATCCGCATGATACACCATATGCACTTACCTTTTTCTTTCCGCTCTAACAGCTGATATTTCAGCACTAATTTCATCAAGAAACATCTCCGGCACATCAGCTGCCTGCTCTCTCAACTCATAGAACGCATTCTTAGCCTCTGCTCTTGTAATTATTGTTTCTGGTAATGTTGCCTCAAACGGAAGCCCTTTCACCATCTTACTTCTAGTCATAAACATACGGAAAGCTGTTGGTAAGTCCATACCAAGAGTCTCGTAAATCTCTGCAGCCTCTTGTTTTAATGCTTTATCTGCACGAAATTGAA
Organism: Lachnospiraceae bacterium; assembly: GCA_045579665.1. Classification (GTDB taxonomy): domain Bacteria; phylum Bacillota; class Clostridia; order Lachnospirales; family Lachnospiraceae; genus COE1. Next base: position 21,753 of record JAZNMO010000111.1, on the reverse strand, counting down.
TTAAAACCTGTTCTGCCATAACAATTCCTCCTTCACCATATATGTGTAGTTGTTTTGCATGCGTTTGTAATATTGTTATATGTCACTTTATTAAAGTTATCAACATACTTTTCCTTATCCATGTCATCTGTTCCACCTTCTTCTACATTACTTATGAATATAAGATATGAAACCGTTCAATCCCTTATTGTTTTTCCTCTTTTTCACATCATAGCAAATACTTCTTCATCATATTCTCTACATAATCAATCACAATTTTCCACTCTAGATCCCCTACGTAAAAATTGCTTTTCCGAAACTGCCCCCAAAGCTCTGCCATGTGCAAATCTTCAGATATCAAATGTAATGTAGCTTCAATATCATCCTTACTAAATATAGTTTTCCGCCTTTCACAGGTAGCAGAAAATGCATCGTACAAAACCCGCTTCTCTATCTGTTCTTCATAGAAGTTCATGATACTGTAAACATCATAAAAATCTCTTAATCTGGTATTCGCGATTCCTCTATTTATAATTGTCTGCATTTTCTCAGCGAGCAATGTTTCCTTGTTATATGTAAGAACGGAAATCGTTCTATCCTCAAACATCAATTTATAGTCGTATTCTATTGCCTTTGGTGTGATTACATCATCTGTAGAAATATCGATTTTAATTGGTTGACGCATCCTGTCCAACGTAGCTTCCAACATTACGCGAATGCCCGGGTAATCAAACTCTTCCATAATAGTTCTTGTGCTTTTAATTTGAAAGCTAACATTATCTTCCAGCGGGATGTTACAAATTTCTTCAATTATCCTCTGTACATCCGCCTCATTTAGTGGTAATGCTTTTACTGTTGTATCAATATCCATCGTAGCTCGCATATCCACACCAACAATGGACGCTACCAACATCCCACCCTTAAGAATAAAATTATCTCGATATGATGATATAGATACTCTTTCCAGAAATCTTTCCATCATAAAATTTCGAATTAGCGTAGTCGCTTTATTACTGTTTCCTTCCGAAATATTTCTCACCTTATCTTTTAATTGTCTTGATGAATTAATCACACTAACACCTCCACGTACTTCATCACTTCATCTCGAATTCCCATCATATCCGCATATACAATCAGCTGTGATAACTTTTTGTCCTTCGAGGACATATATTCCTTGATAGCCGTTTGAAATACTTGTACTTCATACTTATTACGATTCAATATCAAATCACAAATGCAACGCTCTTTATCGTAAACCTTAACTAAATTTCCACTGCTGGACGCAATCTCGCAAATTCCTATTTTATATAAATCCGGTGCAGCGTATTTCACCGAAACATCAAAATCATTATCCTTTAGATGGCTCGCATTATATCCTTGTGGCACAGTAACACACACAGATGAATACTCCCTATCTGTCAAACCATGCAAATATAGTGCTGTTTCTCCGGAATAAATGACCGCACCATTTCTTTGCTGCAAAATGAACAACTCATCCGGCCACACATCATCCATAATGTAAACCCCTCTAGAAACCTTCTCCATTCCATGTTCTTTAATATATTTAGCGACATACGTCTTGGAAATGTCTTCATTACACACCAAGGAAGTAATAAGATAACCATTATATTTTTCAATGAATTTTTCAATTTTTTCTTTTTTGGTCATGATTCTCACCTCTATAGTTTGCTTCTACGCTTTAATTATACATTTTTAAAGCGTAGAAGTAAACTTTTTTTTAAATATATATCTTTCTACGCCATACTTTTATCTAGCTATTCTTTTCAGAGCCGCTAAGACCATCTCCTCATCCCCTTTAAACATATGGGAATACCGTTTTAGTATTGTTGCCTGCGTATCTCCGCTCACCTGCTCAATAACAGAAATAGGAACGCATTGACGTAATTATCTTCTGTAATATAGCTTAATTATACAGCTAGTGACCAGAACTTTGTAATCATCCAATATTGCTGTTTCGTATTCTTTACACTTGAACGAGAATACTCATTCGCATCCGCTTTTGTCATCCATAGTTCCAAAGCATCTTTAAGCATAAAACCTTCTTCGCCCACCTTTACGTTTCCGCTCTTCATTTTTGCTAACGTATTAAGTGCCGTTTTATACGAATTTATACCATAAATCCATTTTGATTTGTACCTTTTCTTGTTACCAAACGGATCATACTCCGTATAATTGTACTTCACATCATATTTTCCTGTTTTCCAATTTAGGTAGACTCTAGGTTGCTTTGTAACAGTTCTTATTTTTTCTGTGGACATAAAAAAATCCTCCTTCGTACATTTTACTTAGCACACGAATATTACTCATAATCTATACGAATAATATACGAATACCTCTGATAATATACGAAAGAGGATATCTCTCGAAACAAATTTGCAACACAATTTGCGCCTTTTAGCTCACAAATCGGTTATCTATGGATTTAAATACACTTCTATGAGGCTAAAATTACTGTAGAGACTTCATCGTAGGGAACAACAATACATCCCTAATCGCCTGAGAATCTGTTAACAGCATAACAAGTCTGTCAATACCATAACCGATACCACCTGTTGGAGGCATACCGATACTGAGTGCATTTAAGAAGTCCTCATCTGTGTGGTTAGCTTCCTCGTCACCGGCTGCAAAAGCTGCATCCTGTGCGGCAAAACGTTCTCTCTGGTCGATAGGATCGTTTAACTCTGAGTATGCGTTACACATCTCCCATGTATTGATAAATAACTCAAAACGCTCTACCTTAGTAGGGTCGCTTGGCTTCTTCTTTGTAAGTGGAGAAATCGCAAGCGGATGATCCATAACGAAAGTAGGCTGGATTAAGTTCTTCTCACAGAACTCTTCAAAGAAGAGATTAACAATATCTCCCTTTGTGTGGCGTGTTTCGAACTCTACATGATGCTCCTTAGCCAAAGCCTTAGCCTCTTCGTCTGTCTCTACTGTATCGAAGTCAATACCTGTATACTTCTTAATACAGTCAATCATAGTAATACGCTCAAATGGCTTACCAAAGTCAATCTCAATACCGTTGTACATAATCTTAGATGTACCGCATACCTTCTCAGCAAGGTACTTGAACATAGACTCTGTTAACTCCATCATACCTTCATAATCTGTATATGCCTGATATAACTCCATCAACGTAAACTCAGGATTGTGTCTTGTATCTACACCCTCATTACGGAATACACGACCAATCTCGTATACACGCTCTAAGCCGCCTACAATTAATCTCTTTAAGTAAAGCTCCAAAGAAATACGAAGCTTAACATCCTCATCAAGTGCATTATAATGTGTATCGAATGGTCTTGCAGCTGCACCACCTGCGTTAGATACCAGCATAGGAGTCTCTACTTCCATAAAGTCACGCTCTGCAAGGAACTTACGAATCTCCTGAATAATCTGTGAACGCTTGATAAATACGTTTCTGCTCTCATCGTTCATGATAAGGTCAACGTATCTCTGACGATAACGTGTATCTGTATCTGTCAAACCATGGAACTTCTCAGGAAGAATCTGTAAGCTCTTTGTCAACATAGTCATCTCTACTGCATGTACAGAGATTTCACCTGTCTTAGTTCTGAATACATAGCCCTTGATACCATAGATATCACCAATATCTGACTTCTTAAAATCCGCATAAGCCTCTTCACCGATGGCATCCTTTGCTACATATACCTGAATCTTACCCTTCAAATCCTGAATATTACAGAAAGAAGCCTTACCCATAACACGTTTGAACATCATACGACCGGCAATAGACACTTCAATCGGACTTGCATCCATAATCGCTCTTCTTTCATTATAATCAACATTGAGCACTTCCTTTGCCTCTGCCTCATCTAATCCGTCAACCTTCGGCTCCGGTCTTCCTGCTAAAATCTTCTCCTCATGAGCAAGATAAAGCTCCTTAGCCTCTGTTGTATGATGAGTCTGGTCATACTTTGTAATCTGGAATGGATCCTTTCCTGCTTCCTGAAGATTTGCTAACTTCTCTCTACGAACCTTCAAAAGCTGGTTCAAATCTTGTTCCTGATTCTGATTCTTCTGATTGTTCTGTTCCTGTGACATAATAAAACTCCTTTCAAAAGTGACTGCTCCACCACAATCACCAGTCAAATCAAAGCTTATTCAGGCTTTGTAATATCCAAAATAGTATACTGAATTACACCTACTGGTGCCTCTACTGTTACAACATCACCCTTCTTAGCACCGATTAACGCTCTACCAAGCGGTGATTCATTAGAAATCTTACCCTTCAAGCTGTTAGCCTCTGTAGCACCAACAATCTTGAAATCCATCTCGTCGCCAAATTCATTATCCCTAACCTTAACAACAAGACCGAATGTTACCTTATCTCCTGTAACATCCTCTTCCATACCAACAACTTCAACATTCTTTAAAATAGTCTCTAACTCTTCAATACGAGCCTCGATATCACGCTGCTCGTCCTTCGCTGCATCATACTCTGCGTTCTCTGATAAGTCACCCTGCTCTCTGGCTTCCTTAATCTTCTGTGCAACTTCTCTTCTCTTAACAACCTTCAAATCATGTAATTCGTCCTCGTACTTCTTGAGGCCTTCACGTGTTAATAAATTCTTCTTTGCTTCCATGAGACACATCCCTTTCTAATTGCATTATATTATAAAATCAAATTACTTCTGTTACATATGCTTATAAATACCCTACAAGCTACAATATTATAGCCTTTTTTCCAAGTCATGTCAATAAGATGCGATAACCAAAAAACAGCACCGAAGTGCTGTTTTTACGATTACATATTCATGTTACTGTTATCCACTCCGCCAATCGGTCTAATATTGCCTGAGCTCTTCTGTTCATTCATTACAGACTTAATCGTTGGAACTGCACCCAACACTGTAAATACATATAACAGAATCAGATTATACCAATAGTTACCTGACTCAATATAGCCCTCAGCCAGTAAATCCGGAACAATCGCAAAGGAAGTCACAAAATCAAGTTCCCACTCTCTTACAATCATAATTGCCCAGTCAAGTCTGTCTCCTACATAGGTCATAATAAGCATCAGGACGATACTAATTACCATACCCTTCTTTGTCAGCTTACCACCTAACATCTCATAACCCTTCAAAGTACATACCGCCATAACAAAGCCTGAAATGGCCGCAATTCTGCCTAGCTGACTAAAGAAAATAATACAAAGAATACCAAGTGCCGTACCCAGTAACGCTCCTACGATACCACCTATCAAATTCTCCTTCTTCTCAGCCTTCTGCTGTAAGGAAAGTGTAACATCCTGACGAAGTCTTGCCACACACTCAGGACAAATCTGCATATAGCCTGTTCCTATCTCATATGCCTGTGTTGCAGTTGGCTGACTACAGAACTGGCAGCATGCCTCATAGCTTTTACTATTCAAATATGCCGCTAACGCATTTAATGCCTCATTCAACACTTCCTTCAGATTCTCCAGCTTTGGAGTATTCTTCACTACCATAGCAAGACTATTCCCCTGTTGTGTCAAACTCATCACCGGCTTATTATCTTTTGCAAACTGCTTCAAATCATCCTTGCTAAAATAAATGCCGGTAGTTGGCTTGGCTGATACATGAACCGTAAGCAGATACGGATATCTCGAATCTGCCGCAACAGCAATCATTGGATAACCGCCTCTTTCTCCATAAATCACTGTTCCATCTGCATGCAGACCTGTAGCTGCAGCAAGCTGTGCATAGTTGTCTGCTACTTTACTCATTTGTGTTTCCCCCTATTTTTCATATGTTTATATTATTGTAAAGCAGCCTTCCCAAATGCTTTACAAACCCCTTGAACCAGCTCCTCATAGGTCTCCATCTCATTCACCTTCTGACGAAGCTTAGCAGAATGCGGATAGCCTGTGGTATACCACGAAACATGCTTACGCATCTCCCTCACTGCTGTATATTCTCCTTTATACTTCAGCTGAAGTGCCGCATGACGTAAAATAACATCACACACCTCTTCTGCACTCGGCCTTGCCGGAACAATCCCTGTATCAAGATACTGAGTAACCTCCTTAAAAATCCATGGATTCCCCTGGCAGGCACGTCCTATCATGATACCATCACAGCCTGTTTCTTCAAGCATCTGCTTCGCACTTAAAGCGCCGGTCACATCACCGTTACCAATTACGGGAATGCTGACAGCCTCTTTTACCTGACGAATAATATCCCAATCAGCCTTACCGGAATAGTACTGCTCTCTGGTTCTTCCATGCACCGCAATTGCAGCCGCTCCACTATCCTCAATAATCTTGGCAATCTCCACGGCATTGACCGAATTATCATCAAACCCCTTGCGAATCTTTACCGTGACCGGCTTATCTATCGCCTTTACCAGTGCCGTAACAATCTCTCTTACAAGCTTTGGCTCCTTCATCAAGGCGCTTCCCTCACGGTTATTCACAACCTTGGGCACGGGGCAGCCCATATTCACATCCAAAAATGCAAAAGGTCTCTCCTCAATACGCTTGGCTGTCTCTGCCATAATATCCGGCTCCGAACCAAACAGCTGTAAGGATACCGGCATCTCCTCCGGATGAATCTCCATCAGCGCATCCGTGTTCTTATTGCGATAATGTACAGCCTTGGCACTCACCATCTCCATACACAGAAGCCCTGCTCCCTGCTCCTTGCATAATAGTCTAAACGGCAAATCTGTTACACCTGCCATTGGTGCCAGTATGACATTGTTATCTAATGTTACATTTCCTATCGTTAACTTCATTTCTTACAATTCTTCTCATAAATCAGACGCAAGCCTTCTAAGGTAAGTGCACTGTTATACTCCTGAATCGTATCAGTCTCACCTGCAATGATTCTTCCCAAACCACCGGTTGCTACTACCTTTAAATTGTCATAGCCTGATTCCTTCTTTACCTGATTAATAATATACTCTGTCTGACCAATCTGACCAAATACCAGTCCTGCCTGCATACTGGAAATGGTCTCTTGTGCCAAAATAGATGCCGGCTTCTTAATCTCAATCTCAGGAAGCTTTGCTGTATCCTCCCAAAGAGCCTTAGCCGAAATCTTAATACCCGGAGCCGTAATACCGGCGGTAAAACTGCCATCCTCCGTAATCAAATCATAGGTTGTAGCCGTACCAAAGTCGAGAACCAGTATTGGTCCGCCATATAACTCATATGCAGCTACCGCATCTACAATTCTGTCAGCACCGATTTCTCTTGGATTCTCTGTTGCAATACGTATTCCCGTCTTAACTCCCGGTCCTACAATCAGCAGATTCTCATGAATATATCTGCGCAGTGCACCTGTCAGGGCATGCATCACATTAGGTACTACGCTGACTACAATAATCCCCTCAATATTCTCCTTCAAAATCTGGTTACGATATAATAAATCAGCAATCAACACACCAAACTCATCCGAAGTTCTTGGCATCTTGGTGGTAACTCTGAATGTGGTTAACAGCTTCTCCTTCTGATAAACACCAAAGGTTATATTGGTATTTCCTACATCAACTACTAATAACATCTGTAACAGCCTCCCGCCTACTCTAATATATCATCTAACTTCTCATGTAAAATAAACACTCTATAATAGAGACTTAAAGACTCTAAAAGCTCCTGTCTCTTCATCTTAATCTCATGTACCAAAAGACCGCTGCTTATCTCATCATAAAGGATATCCTCTTCATAACATTCTGTATCAAAGCTGACACTTCCATCCTCTTCAAATACAATGGTAAACACACCGCCTACCTCTTCCGTAAAAAGTACACAGATGACATGAAGCTCCTCCTGAATCGACTGAGGAATTCCCTTAAACTGTTCATTAAAATAATATTTCTTCTCATATGCATTTGCACCGCAAAGTACAATTCTCTTACTTGTATCTTCCATCTTAACCTCAAGTCCTTTTAAATATATCCGTATATGCCTCTGACCGAAACCTCACCAGCATACACCGTTTCTATTGTACCATCTTGTTTGCGAACAAGCAATTCTCCACGCAAATTAATCCCAAGAGCAATACCTTCGTATTCACCCTTAGGATCTAATACTCTAACCTCATGATTGCGATTTGCAAGAAATGCATGGTAATCCTCCAATAGATTGGTCATATCACAAGTCTTCTGATAAATGGCATAGTTACGTTCAAAAGCCTCCATTACAGAATCTATCAATATATCCTTATCCATGCGTCTTCCCGTTTCTACCAATACAGATGTGGCAACGGACTCTATCTCAGAGGCAAAGCTCTCCTGATTCACATTGATACCCACGCCGATGATCACGTCACTAACACGTCCACTCTCCATATGAAGCTCTGTTAATATTCCACACAGCTTCTTGCGATTCAACACAATATCATTGGGCCATTTAATCTGACCACCTGCAATTTCCAGCCCATCCAATGCCTGTGCGACAGAAAGTGCCATAACCAATGTAAGACCGGATACCTTATCTGCCTCTGCCTGCGGACGAAGTATCAGGGACATATAGACTGCATCACCTGCCGGTGACTCCCACTGTCTGCCCCTTCTGCCTCTTCCCGCAGTCTGCGCATCTGCAACTACCAGTACTCCTTCTGCCGCCCCCTCTGCCGCCAGACGGGCAGCTTCCAGATTGGTAGAATCAATTTCTTTATAGTGTACTCTTTGAATATTCATTATGCTCCCAAAGTTGCTGCCATAACAGCCTTAATTGTATGCATACGGTTCTCTGCTTCTTCAAATACCAAAGAACGCCAAGACTCAAATACCTCATCTGTTACTTCAAGCTCAGTAAATCCGTACTTCTCGCCCTGCTCCTTACCGACCTTAGTCTTCAAATCATGGAATGCCGGTAAGCAATGGAAAAATACTGCCTGTTCTCCTGCGTTCTCCATCAATTCCATAGTAACCTTGTATGGTGAAAGTGCTTTAATTCTCTCCTCCCATATACTTGCAGGCTCACCCATGGATACCCATACATCTGTATAGATAACATCTGCGCCCTTCGTACCAGCCATAGCATCCTCAGTTAATGTAATAGAACCGCCTGACTCTGCCGCATACTGCTCACAAAGCTTTACAAGCTCTGCATCCGGGAAGTATTCCTTGGTTGTGCAGGCTGTAAAGTGCATACCGAGCTTTGCACAAACAATCATAAGGGAATTACCCATGTTATAACGGGCATCTCCCATATACGCCAGCTTAATACCCTTAATTCTTCCAAAATGTTCTCTAATCGTTAACACATCCGCAAGCATCTGTGTCGGATGATACTCATTGGTCAGGCCATTCCATACAGGTACACCTGCATACTCTGCTAGCTCCTCAACGATACTCTGCTCAAATCCTCTATATTCAATACCTTCAAACATTCTTCCTAATACTCTTGCACTGTCTGCAACACTTTCCTTTGTTCCAAACTGCGAGCTTGACGGGTCAAGATATGTAGCGCCAAGTCCCAAATCACGGGCTGCCACTTCAAATGCACATCTGGTTCTGGTACTTGTCTTTTCAAAAATCAGTGCAACATTCTTGCCACGTAAGGTATCATGTAAAATACCCTTTTTCTTCTTCATCTTGTACTCTTCTGCCAAATCTACCAAATACAAAATCTCTTCCGGTGTAAAGTCCTTCAATGTCAGAAAATGACGTCCCTTTAAATCCATAACGTGCCTCCTCAAATACTTGTATATTTATACCTATATATCAAAATAATATTCTCTATTCTACTACGTTTCAAGGATTTGAGCAATATCCAATATGCATAAATAATCAAAAGAGCGTACCCTAAAGTACGCTCCATATCTCTTACCAAAATACATGATTTCCAATTACAATACCTGTCTTGGAACCAACTCTTCTGAAATTCAATGCTTCTCCTACATTTGACACACCGCTCATCGCTTCTAATGCCGCCTGCTGACAGGACTGCTTAATATTTCCTGTTAAAATCAGATTATTCATCTTACTTGATGTCGCTGGTGAGAACTGCTTTCTCTGGTAAATAACCTCTTTAATCGTATTCGGATAAGCAGTGCTTCTGACACGGTTCATAACTACTGCACCTACTGCCACCTGACCCTCATAAGGCTCACCGCCCGCTTCACACTGAATCAATGCCGCAAGCACGATAAACTCATTTGCATTCTCCATAATGAGCTGTCTCTCTGCTGCTTTCTTTGCTTCCAAAGCTGCTGCCGCTGCTGCCGCCTCTGCTTCTTCACGCGCCTTTATCTCCTCAATAGACTCTGCAGTACCAATTGTATTGGTTATCTCAACATAATCAGCGGATACATATGCCACTTCTTCGCCATAGTAAATGCTTATCCACTGACCTTCTTCGTCAGTGTCATCAACTCCGCCTTCAATCACCTCATACTTCTCACCCTCAGATAACTTTCCAAAGATATGTGAATCTGTATTCGGCTCTTCACGAACATTCACTCTGTTTGCGGTAACTGTTGCGGTTGGCTTCATCGACTGCTCAGCTAATTCTGCAGCCTCTTCTCCAAAATAAAGATACTGGTTATCAACCCAGCCTATTACACTGCCTGACTCAATCTTAGTCCAGCCGTCCTTCTGTTCCAGAATCGTACCCCCACAATCCTTGTACAGAACTCCGACCTTCGCGGAATCCTTCGTTGCGTCCTCGCGAATATTGACCTGCTGCTTTACCTTAGCCATCACAATCTTCGATTCATCGAAGGTGCTGCTACTCGTCTTACTTATGTTTGCATTGTCAGACGTAGTCTTATCGTTCTGCGCCTGTACTTCCATAGGTGCTAGTACAACACCCAAAAATACAACGATGCTCAACACAAGTGCCCAAAGCTTCCCTATTCTGTTTTTCTCCTTCATTGTTTTCTCCCTTAAGAAATAATACCTGTTTGTATACTATCCAATACTAGTATACCCTCTTTTGTTACAATTATTATACATTCCCATAATAAATGTTACATTTTTATTAACACCCATTACAATTCAAAATGATAACAAAGGACCTGTAACTTGTCAAGCTACAGGCCCTTGTATACATAATTCAACACATATTTTACAGTTTTTTTGATTTTTCTATACATGCTTCCATGGCACTCATAACTGCCGCACGGAAGCCCTTTTCTTCTAATACCTTCACTGCATCAATAGTAGTTCCTCCCGGTGAGCATACCATATCTTTCAGCTCTGCAGGATGTGTTCCTGTTTCAAGCACAAGCTTCGCACTTCCCATAACTGCCTGTGCTGCAAATTCATAAGCAAGCTTTCTTGGCATACCTGCTGCCACCGCTGCATCTGCCATAGCCTCAATAAAGATAAACACATATGCCGGTGAGCTTCCGCTTACTCCTACCACTGCATCCATCAGATGCTCAGGTACCACATGCGCAGTTCCAAAGCTTCCAAGAATCTCTAATGCAAGTGCTTCATCTTCCTTTCTTACATTTGCATTCACACAAACACCTGAGCAGCCTGCGCCAACCAGTGCAGGTGTATTGGGCATACAGCGAACCAGCTTAATCTCCTTGCCAAATCCTTCCTCTATCCATGAAATGGTCTTTCCTGCCACAATCGAAATCAAAAGCTTGTCCTTTGTGATAATTGGCTTAATTTCCTCAATTACCTCCGGTAAAAAAATTGGCTTTACTGCCAACACAATCACATCTGCCTCTTCCACTACCTTTTTATTATCTGTATAAGTAATCATGCCATGCTTCTGCGCCATACTCTCCACAGCTGCCTGTGATTTATCCGCACCTATCATCTCTGATGCCTTACAAATCTGCTTACCTAAGATTCCACCAATCATGGCATTTGCCATATTTCCAAGTCCAATAAATCCTATCTTCATACTAATAACCTTACCTTTCCAGTACCTGCAATCATTGTACCTATGGCACAATGTTGTGTCCTCCCATATCCTTATGTATTCTCTGATTCGCCGCCTGATACATTAATATTGCCGATGCAATCGCTGCATTCAAAGACTCCACCTGTCCTGCCATAGGAATCTTAATGTACTGCGTTGCCGCATCTGCCGTTTCTTCCTTAAGGCCATTTCCCTCATTACCAATCAGGAATGCAGTCCCTAACGTATAATCCGGCTCGTCATAGCTTACACTATCCTTTAAGTGTGCTGCATACACTGCTACACCTTTTTGTTTTAACACATCAATGACAGAAAGTAAATCCTCTGCAACATAATAAGGCATTCTATAGATAGACCCCATAGTAGAACGAATCACCTTGGGATTAAACAAATCCGCAGTCTTAGCAGTCATAATCACGCCGTGAATACCTGCACCCTCACCTGTTCTAAGAATCGTACCTAAATTGCCTGGGTCCTGAATATCCTCTAACAGCATTAGAAATGGTGCTTCCTTAGATAACAGCTCTTCCAAGCTGTAATGAGGTCTCTTTAGCACACTTAAAATCCCTTGCGGTGTATTCGTATCCGAAATCTTCTTAAAAACCTCATCTGACACTAACTCAAAGCCTGTCTCTTTCAATCTATCCTTAAACTCACACTTCGCATAAAAAGACTCTGCTACATACACCTCACGAATCCACTCTAAAGGTGCTTCCACAAACATTCTTGGTCCCTCTACAATAAAGGCATCCTCTTCCTTGCGCACCTTTGCCTTCTGGCTTAATGCTACTAATTTCTTTACCTTTGCATTTGTTGCACTTGTAATCATATGTCTTCCTTTCAAAAAGCGCCATCATAATGATGGCGCTCCATTAATTACTGTGATAACTTCTTACCAATCTCGTACTGGTACTCGTTAATATTCTTCTTCATGCTTAATGCCTCTTCGATATCGAAGTCTACAAACTCGCCCTTTGTATAAGCTACAACTCTGTTAGACTTACCCTGGCATAAGATATCTGCCGCATAAGCACCCATAATAGAAGCATAGAAACGATCCTTACATGTAGGATGACCACCACGCTGTAAATATCCAAGAATAGTAGCTCTTGTTTCAATACCTGTTGCAGCCTCGATTCTCTTTGCCATAGAAGTCGAGTGTCCGATACCTTCTGCATTGATAATGATATGATGTGTCTTACCACGCTTTCTATTCTCAATAATATTATTAATAATTGCCTGCTCATTGTAGTCATACTTCTCAGGCAACAGAATATCCTCTGCACCGTTTGCTACACCAGTCCATAATGCAATATAACCCGCATCACGTCCCATAACCTCGATAATAGAGCATCTCTCATGAGAAGATGATGTATCTCTTACCTTATCAATGGCTTCCATCGCTGTATTAATCGCTGTATCGAAACCAATTGTATACTCTGTACATGCAATATCAAGGTCGATAGTTCCCGGAATACCAACTGTGTTGATACCGTTTCTTGCAAGTGCCTGCGCACCACGGTAAGAACCATCTCCACCAATAACTACTAAACCATCAATACCATGCTTTCTACAAATCTCAGCACCTCTTGCCTGTACCTCAGGCTCTTTGAACTCAAGGCAACGAGCTGTACCAAGAATAGTACCACCTGTCTGGATAATATCTGAAACGCTCTTACGCTCCATATCTATAATCTCTTCATTTAAAAGTCCTAAGTATCCTTTCTTGATACCCTTAACCTTAACTCCATTTGTAAGTGCCTTTCTAACAACCGCACGGATTGCCGCATTCATTCCCGGTGCATCTCCACCACTTGTTAATACACCAATTGTCTTAATTTCCTTAGACATGATACTACCTCCAATCCCAAGCATGACACTTGGCATCTTAATCTATAATTCTTTTATGTTAGTAACTATTCAGAACAATATTCACCTAACTCTAAATAGCTACTGATGTTATACTTTTTCACATACTATATTCTAATCTATTTTTTTTTAGATTACAACAATATTTTGATAAATATTTAACGCAAAAACAAACTTAGTATGTTTTCTTTACGTTTTCCTGCCCAAAAGCTGCGTATAGCTTATTCAATGTAGACTCATCAGCACAGATATTCATGTTAGGCGGAAGCTGCTTACGCTGTCTTGTCTCCTCTATATATATGATAATACTGTCCTTACCGTCCGACTCCTTTATTGTCTCCAATAATCTGCCTTCTGATTCAGTATATGCCTGCATATTCGGAAATTTAATCCATACCTTTGCTGCAATTTCATCAAATGCAGTAATCTGCTCACATATCAGCTTACCGTCACGGTCTTCCTCCACAGACACACGTCCTTGGATAAATACCTTATTATCCTCTGTAAGCTTATGCGCATATTTCTCATAATCTCTTGGAAATACAATGACTTCGATACTTCCCACCAAATCCTCAATGGATAAGAATGCCATAATCTTATCATTCTTCGTATACTTAATCTTCTTATCCATAATCATACCTCCGACGGTTGCCTTACTGCCGTCCTCGACAATCACTCTTCCTGTATCCTCATCCAGATAAAAGTCTGAGGTCTTTGCTGTAATATGGCGTTCCCACAAAGCCTTATATTCCTCAATCGGATGACCGCTGACATAGAAGCCAAGCACTTCCTTTTCAAAGCTAAGAAGAAGCTCCTTAGGATACTCACCTACATCTGGCATCTTGATTTCAAGCTCCTGCTTATCTTCTTCCGAAACAATATCAAATAAAGACATCTGTCCTGACATTACACTTCGCTTGCCATGCACAATACTATCGAGTATCTGCACATACACACTCATCAGCTGCTTTCTGGTCGCTCCAAAGCTGTCAAATGCACCTGCCTTAATAAAATGCTCAATGGCTCTTTTATTCACATCGCAGGTTGCTGTACGCTCCATAAAATCCTTCAGATTATTGAACGGACCATGCTCCGCTCTGTCATTTACTATCGCATCAATGACCGGACGACCGATATTCTTAATTGCAGTTAACGCATAACGAATAGCATTGCCTGATACGGAAAATCCTGCCTCACCCTCATTAATGTCCGGTGGAAGTATCTCAATCCCCATGCTTCGACATACCATGATATACTCCGAAACCTTGGTCGAATTATCAATGACAGAGGTCAAAAGTGCCGCCATAAACTCTACCGGATAATAGTATTTTAAGTATGCTGTCTGGTAGGCAACCACCGCATAACACGCCGCATGAGATTTGTTAAAGGCATATTTTGCAAAGTCCATCATCGTTCCATAGATTCCTTCTGCTACCTCTGCAGAAATACCATTCGACACACATCCGGGAACACCCTCTTCCTCATTACCGTATACGAAGTTGGCACGCTCCTTCTCCATGACCCCTGCCTTTTTCTTACTCATAGCACGGCGTACAAGGTCGCTTCGTCCCATGGTGTAACCGCCAAGCTCTCGTACAATCTGCATAACCTGCTCCTGATATACAATACAGCCGTAGGTGGGTGAAAGAATAGACTCCAACTGCGGACAGGCATACGTTACCACAGCAGGATTGCTCTTACCCTTGATATAGCTTGGAATAAAGTCCATTGGTCCCGGACGATACAGGGAAATACCCGCAATCACATCCTCTAAGGTCTGCGGCTTAAGCTCCTTCATGAAATTCTTCATTCCCTGACTTTCCAGCTGGAACACTCCATCGGTCTTACCTGTTCCAAGAGATGCCAGCACCTGCTTATCGTCATAATCAATGGCATCTACATCTATCACAACACCTGTGGTCTTTTCAATATTTCTAACTGCATTCTTAATCACAGTCAGCGTTCTAAGTCCAAGGAAGTCCATTTTCAATAGGCCAAGCTCCTCAATCGTAGTCATGGTAAACTGCGTCGTAATCGCACCATCACTTCCTCTTGAAAGCGGTACAAACTCATCCGCAGGCTTCTGACAGATAACAACTCCTGCCGCATGCATCGAGGTATGTCTCGGTAAGCCTTCCAGTCGCTTACACATATCTATTAGGAAGTGAACCTGCTCCTCCTGCTCATAAAGCTTTCTGAACTCAGGATTCATCTCCAAAGCTCTTTCTATGGTGATATTCAGCTCATTTGGTATCATCTTGGCAATACTGTCCACATAGTTATATGGCAAATCCAATACTCGACCCACATCTCGAATAACTCCCTTTGCAGCCATGGTACCAAAGGTAACAATCTGCACTACCTTATCCGCACCATATTTCTCTTCTACATACTCGATAACCTCCTGGCGTCTCTCGTAGCAAAAGTCAATATCAATATCGGGCATGGATACTCGTTCAGGATTCAGGAATCGCTCAAAGAGTAAGCTATAACGAATCGGGTCAATATTCGTAATATGCAGACAGTAGGAAACAATACTTCCCGCCGCACTTCCTCGTCCCGGTCCCACTGGGATATCATGCTCTCTTGCCCAGTTAATAAAGTCCCATACAATAAGGAAATAATCTACATAGCCCATTTCCTTAATAACATTCAACTCATAATCAAGCTTACGAGCTAGCGTTCCATCATCCTCGGGATAACGCTCTGCCAAGCCATCAAAACAAAGCTTGTTTAAGTAGGTCCATGAATCATAGCCCTCAGGTACCTCAAACTTAGGGAGCTTTGTTACTCCAAACTCTATCTCTACATTACAACGATCCGCAATCAGTGCTGTATTATCAATTGCCTGCTGCGCATATGGAAAGAGCTGTCTCATCTCCAGCTCACTTTTTACATAGTACTGCCCGCCGTCATAGCGCATTCTGTCTGTATCTGTTACCTTCTTTGCTGTCTGAATACAAAGCAGAATATCATGGGACTGCTCGTCCTCTGCATAGGTATAATGAATATCATTGGTAGCTACCAATGGAATATCTAGCTCCTGACTCATGCGAAGCAGGGCTGTATTTACCGTTCTCTGCTCCGGTATGCCGTGGTCCTGAAGCTCCAGGAAATAATTGCCCTTTCCAAAGCATTCCTCATACTTTAAAGCAATCTTCTTCGCCTCTTCGTAGAGTCCGTTAGCAATCGCTCTTTGTACCTCTCCCGCAAGACAGGCAGACAACGCAATAATACCCTCGTGATACTCTCGCAAAACCTCCATATCTACTCGCGGCTTATAATAATAGCCTTCTGTAAAGCCCTTACTTACAATCTTCATCAGATTCGCATAGCCTGTATTATTCTCAGCCAACAAAACAAGGTGATAATATCTATCCTCACCACCTGTCAGCTCCTTATCAAATCTGGAATTGGGTGCTACATAGACCTCACACCCAAGAATTGGCTTAATGCCCTGCGCCTTCGCCTCTTTATAGAAGTCTATGACACCATACATAACTCCATGGTCCGTTATCGCACCACTGTCCATTCCCAGCTCTTTTAGTCGCTTCACATATTCTTTTATCTTATTCGAGCCGTCCAAAAGACTATACTCTGTATGCACATGCAAATGTGTAAATGCCATATGTTCCTCCCAGTTACCATAACATTATTTATTCCATAATAATTCATTTTACAACAAATGAAAAGAATAACTAAGCTCCCGCTCCAACTCCTCCACATCTCCTCGATACACGATGCCCTGCATTCCAAGCTTTACGGCAGCTTCAATATTCGCTGGTGTATCATCAATAAAAATACATTCTCTTGGTTCTAGTCCAAACTCTTCAAAGAAGCTTTCATATGCTTCCTTCTCAGGCTTAAGATATCCATGTTCGCAGGATAACCAGAGTCCTTTCATATAAGCAATAGATGGAATATTCTTTGAGAACTGGTGAAAGCGACTGGCGGTATTAGAAAACAGATAGAGCTGATAACCAGATTCTCTAAGGCGGCGGATTAAGCTCTCCATCGGTGGATTATCCTCCGGCAACATTCTAAACTCATCAACAAACCGCTTTACCACTTCATGCAGTTCTAAAGGTAATCGCTTGCAAATAGATGCAATAGCCTCTGCATCGGCCATTGTTCCTCTATCCATAGCAAGCCACTCCTCAGAGCCCGTCAATTCTTTCTTAAACAATGCAAATACTTCCTCTGTATTGGCATATCTGCGTATGCAGTCATCCAACGTATATTTCGTTAACACATTTCCCATGTCAAATACGATATTTTTCATTTTTGAGCACACTACCTTCACATTTTTAATGAATATTTAATAATCGATTTATTCATTTATTTTAATCATACGGTTATAATAAGTCTTGATTTCTTTAATATAAACAAACATATTATTAATTTACCACAACGAAAGGCACTATTACATAATGAAAACAATAAAAACAAAATTATCTACTCCAATACTATTTTGTTTCACCGTTGCTATCACAATGTTATATGTATCCCTGATTTTTAATCAGAATATATGGACTGATGAAGCATTTACAATCCAATTAGTTAATTCACTTTCACCGATTGATATTATCAAAGGTACATCGTCTGATGTTCACCCGCCATTATATTATTTAATTACCTATGTATTCGTGGCATTTTTTGGCACTAGCATCCAGGTTTATAAGGTTGTATCTATTATCCCCATGCTGTTAACAATGCTTCTAAGTATTTTTTACATCAAACCTTGGTTTGGTGCAAAAGCTTCTGCTTTATTTATTCTATTCTTAAATGCTATCCCTTGCGTGATGGAATATAGCGTGCAGATTCGTATGTATAGCTGGACTATTTTCTTTATCACATTAGCCGTTTTATCTGCATACGGTTATTACCGGTCGCAGGCATTTAAGCATTTAGTCGCACTGACCATAAGCGCAGTCTGCGCTTGTTACACTCATAATTTTGCAATGATAAGTGCTGTATTTATCTATGCAATCTTAGGCATTGCACTCATAATAAAATGCAAAAAAATCTCTGCGAAATGGTTACTTTCAGGACTTTTTGTCAGTGCTTTCTATATTCCATGGTTACTCGTTTTATATAAACAGACCAATGATAGAATCGGAAATTATTGGATATCAAACATTGATAAAGATACTATTCTTGGATATTTCTCTGATTTGTTTGGTTCCAGAATCCCCTATAGTACAGCTATGTTTGTACTTCTTTGGATAATCAGTATAATCCTCCTTATCTTCCGTGTCAGAAAGGAAAAGCACACTAGCCTTTTCGCGCTTAGTTTATTTGCCATTCCAGTTCTCACGGCAACTGTCGGAGTATTGGTTTCTGTACTGATTACACCATTTTTTATTGCACGTTATCTACTTCCTTGTATGGGATTACTGGCTCTTGGATTTGCCATTGCATTTTGCAAAGAAAAAATATTAACCTATAGCTTTTTATGTGCCTTTTTAATTTGCATGCTGGGAAATTCATATTATACAAATTATCAGAACGAATATTGTAACAGTTCCACAGCAGAACTTCTTGCATACATGGAAGACAACCTTGGACCTAACGACGTAATCACATATAATTATGAGCTTTTCGACTTTATATATGAATGCTACTTTGACACTGAACAACTGGTATTCCTAAATGATTTGGACTTTTCAGCTGACTATGACAATATCTGGTACTTTGACAGCTGCACAACCCCGTGGCTTAATAATTCCACATTGGTAGAGCATGGACTTACCAAAGAATACATCGCTACCCTTGGCATTGAACAAAACGATTTTATCTTATATCGAATTTACAAATAGAATGAATGCAGAAAGGCTTTGATATGAAAAAAATACTTACATTAATAGGATTGCTTTTATCTATTACATTCTTTCTTGTTATACCTACTACCACTATCAAGGCTGATGTCCGTTCCCAAAACGAAATCGCCTATGATAAGTCATTCCCAAGTATTGCACACGGATTTACTGTTTCCCAACAGTTTATTCCGCAATACAGTCATATCAAAAATCTCAACATATGTATACGAGAATTAAAATGTGACACAAGCCAAGGCTATTTATTAGCAAATATTTTGGATTCAGATCAAAATACGGTCTGCCAAAACAAACTTTCTCTATCAGAAATAACAGGTACGGGTTGGCAAACTGTTTTATCTGATATAAAATTAAAGGAACATGAAACTTACTATTTGACACTTGATGCAGTTGATGTTATTGATGATGGTCCAACCATTTCCTACTATACGGAAAACAATGCTGCCAACAAAGAAGAAGTTGACCAAACTATGACTTATGCAGGCTCTATTGTAACAAACGGCGTTTTGAAAACAGCATTTGAATATGTAGTTCCTTTGAGCAGATCTGATTATCTTGCTTACTATTTCTTCTTTATCCTTGTTATCGCAATAGTAATTTCAAGACGTGTAAATACAAGATAAGGGGAATTATAAACATGAAAAAAATACTTACACTAATAGGTCTTCTTGCAACGATTGCATTCTTCTATGCTGTACCAACTCAATCTATTAAGACAAGTGTACTATCCGAGAATGCAGTTGCTTATGACCAGCCCTTCCCTAGTATTGCACATGGTTTCACGCTTTCTCAGCAGTTTATCCCGCAATACGATTACATTGATTCCATAAATATATACATACGTGAGCTCAATTGTGATATCAATCAAGGATATGTATCTGCTTGTATTTTAGATGAGAATCAAGCTATCCTCTATCGAAATAGAATTGCACTTAGCGAACTGAACAGCTACGGTTGGCAAATTATCCTGTCCAACCTCACTCTGTCAGCTGGCGAAACATATTATCTGACACTTGATGCTGTCGATACCATAGATAATGGACCAACCATTGCTTTCTATACAGAAACGAACGCTGCGAGCAAAGAAGAGCTTGAACAAGTCTTAACCTATGCAACATTCCCTGTCGAAAATGCATCGTTAAAGCTTTCATTCGAATATAAGGTTCCATTAAACAAATTCGATTATCTTGGATATTACCTTTTTGCTTTGTTTTTACTTACTTTTATCTGTTCCCGTTTGTATCAACACATAACACAGCATACAAAAAACGAGCCTTGCAATTAATGCAAGGCTCTATTCATCACTCTTATAAATACTTCTTTAATGCATCAACCTTATCAAGCTTCTCCCATGGAAGGTCAAGGTCGTTACGTCCAAAATGTCCGTAAGCTGCTGTCTGCTTATAGATTGGTCTTCTTAAATCAAGCATCTTGATAATTCCTGCCGGACGAAGGTCAAAGTTCTCACGAACGATTTCTACAAGCTTATCACCTGCTACCTTACCTGTTCCGAAGGTATCAATGTTGATAGATGTTGGCTGCGCTACACCAATTGCGTAAGATAACTGAATCTCACACTTATCAGCAAGTCCTGCTGCTACGATATTCTTTGCAACATAACGAGCTGCATAAGCACCACTTCTATCTACCTTTGTACAGTCCTTACCAGAGAACGCACCGCCGCCGTGACGAGCATATCCACCGTAAGTATCTACGATAATCTTACGTCCTGTTAAACCTGCATCTCCGTGAGGTCCACCGATTACGAAACGTCCTGTTGGATTGATGAAGAACTTTGTATCTGCATCAATTAACTCAGCAGGAAGAATCACATCAAATACATGCTTCTTGATATCTGCATGAATCTGCTCCTGTGTAACATCCTCGTCATGCTGTGTTGATAATACAACTGCCTCTAATCTCATTGGCTTGCCGTTCTCATCGTACTCTACAGAAACCTGTGTCTTTCCATCAGGTCTTAAATACTTCAATGTACCATCCTTACGAACCTTTGTAAGCTGTAAAGCAAGCTTGTGAGCAAGTGAAATTGGATATGGCATATACTCTTCTGTTTCATTTGAAGCAAATCCGAACATCATACCCTGATCTCCAGCACCAATTGCTTCAATCTCAGCATCGCTCATCTTATTTTCTTTTGCATCGAGTGCCTTATCAACACCCATAGCAATATCGCCTGACTGCTCGTCA